>JBBAVQ010000122.1:0-8916 GCA_040397625.1 Pirellulales bacterium
GCTTCTCTGATTCGCTTCTCTGATTCGCTTCTCTGATTCGCTTCTCTGATTCGCTCTCGGATTCGGTCGTCGCCCACCACGGAGGGTGTGGATCACCAGCTCGCCTTCTTGACGCCCGGAATGCACCCCTGGTCGGCAAGCTTCCGGAAGCAGATCCGGCACGTACCGAACTTCCGGTACACGGCCCGGGGGCGGCCACAGAGCATGCACCGGCGGACAACCCGCGTGGAGTACTTGGGCTTCCGCTTCGCTGCAGCGATCTTGGATTTGCTTGCCATGGTTGTTTCGTGTGCTCTGGGGTCGTGCTCGTGGCGATTGGGAGTGGAGTGTTCGTTTGAGCTGATCTGTTTCCAGGGAGCGGCAGCCGCCATCAGGCGGCGGCGTCGCCCTCCTTCTTGAGCGGCATGCCCATCGCCAACAGAAACTGTCGGCAGGCATCGTCGCTCCGGGCCGACGTCACGAACGTGATGTTCATGCCCTGGGGACGCGTGAATTTGTCGGGGTTGATCTCGGGAAACACCATCTGCTCGGACAGTCCAAGGCTGTAGTTGCCGTGGCCATCGAAGGCGGTGCTGGAAAGGCCGCGGAAGTCACGAACCCGCGGCAGGGCCACCGAGACCAGCCGATCAAGGAACTCATACATCCGCCGGCCGCGGAGGGTCACCTTGCATCCGATCGGCAGGTTCTCGCGAAGCTTGAAGCCGGCGACGGCAGCCTTGGAGAGGGTGGTCACCGGCTTTTGGCCGGTGATCTGAGCCAACGCGCCCACGGCCTCCTCGAGAAACTTCTTTTCGGTGACCGCGACGCCCACGCCCATGTTCAAGACGATCTTCTCGAGCTTCGGGATGGCGTGCGGGTTGGTCGTGCCAAGGGCCTTGGCCAGCTGGGGCCGGACAGTGTTCGTGTAATGGTCGAGCATCCGCGGAGTCCCTGCGGGCTCCACCACTGCCGTCTCGGCCGACTTGCTTTTCTTCGCCATCGTCTCCGGTCCCTTCTCGAACCCTGCGGTTGAATCGTCGTTCCTGGACTTACACCCTCGACCTCAAACCGATCATGCCCCTGCCGGCTTCCGGGCCTTCGCCCGCTTGAGCGTGCCGAGGTCGGCGCCGCACTTCCGGCAGACCCGCGTCTTGCCGCCATCCGCGGCCAGTTTCGCGCCCAGCCGGGCCGCCTTGCCGCAGGCGGTGCAGACCACCTGCACGTTCGAAGCGTCGATTGGCATCTCTTTGCTGAGCCGCCCGCCCTGCGGGTTCTTCTGGCTCTTGCGGATGTGCCGGTAGACGCGATTGACGCCCTCGACGACGATCCGCCGACGGCCTTCCTTCTCCGGCAGCACCTGCAGCACCTTGGCGCGCGTTCCCTTCGCGTTGCCGGTCCGCACTTCCACTGTGTCACCCGATCGAATCAGCATCAGACCACCTCGCTCGCCAGACTGACGATCTTCATGAAGTTGCGGTCGCGGAGTTCACGGGCGACAGCCCCGAAGATGCGCGTGCCCTTTGGGTTCTTTTCGTTGTCGATGATCACGCACGCGTTCGCGTCGAACCGCACGTAGCTGCCGTCCTCGCGACGGGTGGGCTTCTTGCAGCGGACGATGACCGCCTTCACGACGGCCTTCTTCTTGACGTCGCTGCCGGGGATCACGCTCTTCACACTGCATACGATGATGTCGCCCAGGCCGGCGGTCCGCTTGCGGCTGCCGCCGAGCACCTTGAAGCACATCACTTCCTTGGCGCCGGTGTTGTCCGCGACGTTGAGCCGCGTCTGCATCTGGATCATGTCGACCGTCCTTCCGTCGTGGCGACGCTGCCGGTGGCCTCGGCATCCTCGACCTTGGCCGCCGTCTCCCTGAGCTGGGTCGCACGGGCACCGCTTCGCAGCGACGCCACGTCTACCGCGGTGCTCTTCTTCACGATCCGCACGAGCTCCCACCGCTTGAGACGGCTCTTCGGCCGGCACTCGATGATCTCAACGAGGTCGCCGATATGCGACTCATCATTCTCATCGTGCACGTGGCACACGGTGCGGCGGTGCAGGATCCGCCCATACTTCGGGTGCCGGACGATGCGCGGGATCTCCACCCGCCGCGTCTTGCTCGCGGCGTCGCTCGTGACCGTGCCCGTTTCCACTCGCTTCGGCATGAACTCGTTCCTGGGATGGCCTTCGTGGGTCGTCTCGTCGTGTCGGTCAGGTACCGCTCTGGGTCCGCTTCTTGAAATCGCGCCGCGTCGCCACCCGGCCCTTGGTCACGGAGCGAAGCTTCGCGCGGCCGCTGGCGGGGTGTTTCTTGGCATGCTTCTCGTGCTGCGGGGAGCCATCGACGCCCTGCGCCGCGTCGTCAGCCGCCGCCGGGACCAGCACGCCGCGCTGGGAGAGCACGGTCTGGCAACGGGCGATGGTCCGCCGATGCTTCTTGATCTCGGTGGGCGCCGCGAGCTTCTCGGTCTGCGCCTGGATCCGCAGCCGAAACAGCGTCTCGGCGGCGTCTTTCCAGACGAGCCGAATCTGCTCGTCGGCCATGTCACGTATTTCTTTCGCCTTGGTCATCGGTGTTCCCTTACATCACCCGTCGCTTCACGAATCGCACGCGGATCGGCATCTTGTGGGCCAGTCGCGCCATGCAGATCCTCGCCGCATCCTCGGTCACACCGCCGATCTCGTAGAGGATCATGCCCGGCTTGATCACCGCGGCCCAATACTCCGGCTCTCCCTTGCCCTTACCCATACGGGTCTCGAGCGGGATCGACGTGATCGACTTGTGGGGGAACACGCGCACGTACAGCCGCCCCTCCGTGCGGAGGTACTGCTGGGCCGCGATGCGGCCAGCCTCGATGGTCGCCGCGGGGAGCCATCCCGGCTGTTCGGCCTGAAGACCGAAGTCGCCGAAGACAACGCGGTTCCCGCGGGAGGCGTCACCTCTTATACGACCTCTTTGGCTTTTTCGGTGCTTGACCCTCTTGGGCATCAGCGCCATCGCCAGTCTCCTCGTACATGCCTTGGTTGACCCACACTTGAATCCCGATGTTGCCCTGCGCCGTGGGAGCCTCGCAGAACCCGTAGTCGATCTTGGCCCGGAGCGTCGAAAGCGGCATCGCACCGGCGATCGCCTTCTCGCACCGCGACATCTCGGCGCCACCGAGGCGGCCCGCCAGCTGAATCTTCACGCCCCGCGCGCCCGCATCCATGGTGGTGTCGAGCGCCCGCTTCAGCGTCCGGCGGAAGGCCGCCCGCTTCGTCAGCTGGTCGGCGATGTCCTCGGCAATGAGCTGCGCCTGGATTTCCGGGCGGCTCACTTCCTCCACCTTGAGGTTCACGCGGCGACCGAGCAGCTCCTGAAGCTCCTCCTGGAGCCGATCCACTTCCTGGCCCTTGCGGCCGATGATCACGCCGGGCCGTGCGCAGTGAAGGATCACCTTCACCTCGTCACGTGTCCGCTCGATCTCGACCTTCGGGATTGCGGCAGCGCGGTACTTCGTCTTGAGGAACTTGCGAACCTTGACGTCCTCGAGAAGAAGAACCTTGAAGTCCTTCTTCGAGGCGTACCAGCGGCTCTTCCAGGGCTCGGTGATGCCCGTGCGGAACCCGGTGGGATGGACTTTTTGACCCATGATTTACTCCCTCACTCCCCCGCTTCCAGTGCAGGCGCCGTGGCGACCGTATCGAGCGACACCTTGATGTGCGACATCCGCCGCTTGATCCCGAAGGCCATGCCGCGAGCCCGAGGTCGGATCCGCTTGAACATCGGGCCGCCGTCGATCCGAGCGTCGACGACCACCAGGTCGTCCACGCCGGGGGCCTGCTGGTGTTCGGCGTTGCCGAGGGCGCTCTTGATCACCTTCTCGAGCATCCGGGCGCCGCGATGCGGCTGAAACCGGAGGATGTCGAGTGCCTCGTCGGCGAACTTGCCGCGAACGAGATCGGCCAGCGCCCGCACCTTGCGGGGGCTGATCCGGGCGTATTTGTGGGTCGCTGTGTAAGCCATGGCTCACCTCGTCGCCGCGGTCACTTGGCCGCGGGCGCCTCCTTCACCTTGCCGCCGTGCCCACGGAACGTCCGCGTGGGCGAGAACTCACCAAGCTTGTGGCCCACCATGTCCTCAGAGATGAGCACCTTGATGTGCTGCTTTCCGTTGTGAACCATGAACGTGAGACCGATGAACTCGGGCACGATCGTGCATGAACGCGACCACGTCTTGATCGGATCCCGCTTGCCGCTGGCAAGCTGGGCTTCGACCTTCTCGAACACGCGGGGGTCGACATACGGCCCCTTTTTGGCACTGCGTCCCATGGATTACCTCAGCTTCAACTGGCCGTACCGGCGACTCTTCCGCCGACGAATGATGGCAGCGCCCGACGGCTTACGGGGCTTCCGCGTGCCGCCACCCTTGGCGCTCTTGCCGGTCGGACTGACCGGATGACGACCGCCCTTGGTGCGACCTTCACCACCACCGTGCGGGTGGTCGATCGGATTCATGGCCGTGCCGCGGACGTGCGGGCGGATGCCCATCCACCGCGAGCGACCAGCCTTCCCCAGGCGGACGTTCATGTGTTCGGAGTTGCCGATCGCGCCGATCGTGGCCCGGCAGGCAGCCGGCACGCGACGAATCTCACCCGACGGCAGCGTGATCTGGGCCCACTGGGCTTCTCGCGCGACCAGCACGGCCGACGAACCAGCCGACCGACAGAGCCTGCCGCCGCGTCCCTGCTGCAACTCGATGTTGTGGATCTGCATGCCCAGCGGGATCGCCGACATCGGCAGGCAGTTGCCCACTTCCGGCGGAGCGGTCTCGCCGCTCATCAGCGTCGCGCCGACCTTCAGGCCCTCCGGCGCCAGAATGAACCGCTTCTCGCCGTCAGCGTAGTTGACGAGCGCGACGCGGCAGGTGCGGTTCGGGTCGTACTGAACCGAATGGACAACGCCAGGAACACCGTCCTTGTTGCGGCGGAAGTCGATCAGCCGGTAGTGCTGCATGTGGCCGCCGCCACGATGCCTCGCGGTGATCTTCCCCTGGTTGTTGCGGCCGCCCTTCTTCTTCTTGCGCAGCCGGAGGCCCTTCGGCGCCTCGGCTCCCGCCGTCAGTTCGGCGAAGTCGGAGACGCTGGCGCCGCGGCGGCCGGGACTCGTCGGGTTGTAGGTGCGGATGCCCATGGGATGGTGTCGTGCTTGAGGGGAGAGCGGTGCGGCGAACTAGAACAGGTTGATCTTGAAGTCGGGCTTGAGCGTGACGATCGCCTTCTTCCAGGCCTTGGTGCTGGTGCGACGAACGCGGCTCCGCCGCATCTTGCCGACGCGGTTCTGCACGGCAACCTTCGCGACCTTGACGTTGAACATCTCCTCGACGGCCCGACGAATGTCGGTCTTCGTGGCCTCGCCGACCACTTCGAAGGAGTAGGCGTTGTGGCGATTCGCCCGATGCATGCCCTTTTCGGTCACGAGCGGACGAACGATCACCTGATGCGGACCGAGCCGCGGCGACAGAGCCGGAGCAGGAGCGACGGGAACGGCCATGGCTTACTTCGCCTCCTTCTTCGCAGCACGGGCCGCCGGCTTCTTGGCGGCCTTCTTCTTCGCACCGGCGGCGGGCTGATTGGCCGCCGCGGCCGACGCCCGAAACGCATCGATCGCCGCCCGGGTCATCACGATCGAACGCGGCTGAAGGATCGACCACGCATTGAGCTCGCCCACTGGCGACACCGAAACCCCGTCGATGTTGCGGGCGCTCTTCCAGAAGGCCGCGTCGTGCTTTTCGGGGGCGACAAGCACCGTCTTCTCACCGAGGCCGAGCTTCTTGAGCATGCCCGCCACGACGGACGTCTTGGGCTCCGCCACGGCCAGCGAGTCGATCAGCTTGACCTCGTCGTCGGCGATCCGCGAAGCGAGCGCCATGCGGGCGGCCTGCTGGAGCGCCTTGCGGGGCATCCGCCAGCCGAAGTCGCGGGGATGCTTGGCGAAGATGTGACCGCCGCCACGCCGCGTGCCGCTCCGCCGAGCACCGGCGCGGGCGTTGCCCGTGCCCTTCTGCTTGTAGAGCTTGCGGGTCGAGCCGGCCACTTCGCCGCGAGTCTTGGTCTTCTGCGTGCCCTGACGCTGATTGGCCTGATACATCACCACCGCGTCGTGCAGCAGCTGCTTGCTCACGCGGGGAGCCAACTCGGCAGGGTCGATCTCGTAGGAGCCGACTTGCTTGCCCGACATGTCATAGACGGCGATGTTCACTTGCCACCAGCCTTCTTCTTGCCGGTCGGGGCCGCCGGGCCGCCGACCTTGCGGAACTTGTTGGTCTGCATCACGGTGACGTACGAGCCGATCGGTCCCGGCACCGCCCCGCGGATGACGAGGAGGTTGTTCTCCTTGTCGATGCGAACGAGTTTCACGTTCCGCATCGTCGACCGCTCGTTGCCGTAGCGGCCGGCCATTCGCTTGCCCTTGAACACGCGAGCCGGCGAGGTGTTCATGCTCGTGCCACCCTGATGGCGGTGCACCTTCTTCACACCGTGACTTGCCCGCTGGCCCTTGAAGCCATGCCGCTTCATCACGCCGGCAGTGCCCCGGCCCTTGGTCGTGCCGGTGACGTCCACGAACTCAACGCCCTCGAACAGGTCGACGGTCAGCACCTGGCCGACCTCCGCCCCCTCGTAGACGCCGCGGAGTTCCCGCACGAACCGCTTTGGCTCACAGTCGGCCTTGGCAACCACGGCCACTCCGGCATCAGCACGACGCTTGGCACGACGGCTGTCGAGCTTGGCAACCTGCCCGCGAAGACTCCTGCTGGCGAGCCGTCTCGGCTTGTCGAGGAATCCGATCTGAACGGCCGCATAGCCGTCGCGATCCGACGAGCGGACGAGCATCACGGGGCAAGGACCGGCTTCGATCACGGTGACCGGCACCACGGCACCATCGGCGTCAAAAATCTGCGTCATCCCGACCTTGCGGCCCAGCAGCCCTTTTCGGCCTGCTTTTTCCGGAGTTTTTGTCGCTGTCGCCATGATGATTTGATCGCCGTCGAAGCACCATCCGACCGACCGCCGCTGGACAGCGACCGGCTGATACTCCGCGTTCACGCTCGAAGCCGTTGGCTGCGGGAGCGAAGGAAACATTTGTTTCCAGCCTTACCCGCAACGCCTTCCAAGCATGCCCTGTCGTGCGCTCCTGTGATGAACCTCGTGTGAACGTCGGCGGCCGCAGCCGCCGACAACCTACCTCGAAGAAGCCTTGATCTTGATGTCGACGCCAGCAGGCAGGCTCAGTTTGTTGAGCGCCTCGATCGTCTTCGCAGTCGCCTGGATGATGTCGATCACCCGCTTGTGCGTCCGAATCTCGTACTGCTGCCGGGCCTTTTTGTCGATGTGGGGGCTCGAGAGCACCGTGTACCGCTC
The DNA here is from genome assembly GCA_040397625.1 of Pirellulales bacterium. Taxonomy (GTDB): domain Bacteria; phylum Planctomycetota; class Planctomycetia; order Pirellulales; family UBA1268; genus QWPN01. Next base: position 7,377 of record JBBAVQ010000122.1, read on the forward strand.
GATCCGCGTCGGCAGCGGAATGGGGCCGTGAACCTCGGAGTTGGTCCGCTTCGCGGTGTCGACGATTTCGGCCGCGCTCTGGTCGAGCACGGCGTGGTCGTACGCTTCCATGCGGATGCGGATGATTTCCTGTGTCGGCCCGGCCACGGCATTACTCCCAGTCGTCTCTTTCACCGACAGCCCGGAACGGCAACGCGATCCCGGACCATCTGCATCGTTCGATTCGCAGCCGGACTTTCGAATATCCTTCGCGGATATCGCGTCCGGGCCGAAAAGCAGCCCCGTGAGAGGCCCTATTCCAAGCCTGCCCACGCGAAAACCCGGAAAAACCGAGGCCGGCGAGCAGAACTGCGGCGAGACGGGAAATCTAAATGTGGGCGAGGGTGCTGTCAACACACCGGAAAAATCGGCTCGCCCGCTTCGATCCTCCTCACCAGACCGCTCGCCGGAAACCGCCGGAGAACGCTTGCCATGGCGTGTGATGACCGCCCGCCGGGGCTGCCCTCCATGCCGGGGCTGCCCTACATGAAGGCCTCGGCCGTTTCGGCCGGGGCTGGGCCGTATTTCAGGGGCGCCATCGTGAAGCTCGCCCGGCCCTGACTCACGCTCCGCACCGCGGCCGAATAGCCGAACATGCTCGCCAGCGGGGCTTCCGCCGTCAGCACCGTCGCCGGGCCGCGGATCTCCGTCGCCGTGATGATTGCCCGCCGCTGCTGCAGGTCGTTGATCACGTCGCCGAGATGCTCCTCCGGCACGCTCACTTCGACCCTCATCACGGGCTCGAGGAGCACCGTACCGGCCGCATTGAGCATGTTTTCGATCGCGTCGGCCGCGGCAATCCGGATCGCCACGTCGCCCGGGAGCGGCTCGGGAATCGGGCTCTCCAACACCTTGATCCGCACACCCCACAGCGGGCAGCCCTTGAGCCCGCCCCGCTCAGCGCTCTCGCGAACCGACTGCGTCATCGTGGCCGCGATTGCCGCGAGGGTCTCGTTCTCGGGAAACCAGCCCTGCTCCACCGTGACGGGAGCCTGGTCGTCGGTCGGCTCGGCCGCGAGCGTCACCGCGGCCACGAGCGTCTGACCCGCCACCTGCCGGTTGGCCTCGCCGCTCACGCGGACCGCCTTGCCGAGCGTCTCCTTGTAGCTCACCCGTGGCTTGTGGACGCGGCACTTGAGGTTGAAATCCCGCTGCAGCCGATGCCGGATCACCTCCAGGTGGAGCTCGCCCATGCCCGAGATCAGCGTCTGGCCCGTCTCCTCGCTCTCGATCGCCCGGAAGGTGGGGTCTTGCCGCTTCATCATCTCGAGCGTCTCGGCAAGCTTCTTCCGCTCGAGGCTCGTGTCGGGCTCGATCGCCATCGAGATCACGGTCTCGGGAAACTGGATCGTCTCCAGCACGATCGGGGCGGCCGAGTCGCAGAGCGTGTCGCCCGTGACGCTCGCCCGCGGCCCGATCACCCCCACGATGTCGCCGGCGAAGGCCTCGTCGATCTGCTCGCGGCGGTCGGCCTGCACGTGCCAGAGCTGGGCGATGTTTT
>JBBAVQ010000123.1:0-8873 GCA_040397625.1 Pirellulales bacterium
ACCGCCTCGCCCACGCCCATCCCGTTCTTGGTGCCGCCGAGGCAGAGCACGTCCACGCCGACGTCGCGGGTGATGGCACGGGGAGACACGCCGAGAGCCGCCACGGCATTGGCGAACCGTGCACCATCCATGTGGAACCGCAGGCCGTGCTGGCGGCAGGTGGCGCCGATCGAGGCCAGTTCGTCGATGGAATAGACGGTGGAGAGTTCGGTTGCCTGCGTCACGCTCACGACGCGGGGCTTGGGATAATGGATGTCGCGTCGCCGATCGACGGCGTGCGTGATTCCGTCCGGCGTGAGTTTGCCCCCCGCCCCCGGCAGCAGGAGGAGTTTTGTGCCGTTGGAGAAGAACTCCGGTGCCCCGCACTCGTCGGTTTCGACGTGGGCCATCTCGTGGCAGAGAATGGCGTGATAGGAGTGGCACATGGCTGCGAGGGCCAGCGAGTTGGCGGCAGTCCCGTTGAAGACGAAAAACACCTCCGCCGGTCCATCGACCATCTGGCGGATGAGGTCGCAGGCTCGTGCGGTCCACGGATCGTTGCCATAGCTGGCCTCCCAGCCCGCGTTGGCGCGCTCCATGGCTGACCAGGCCTCCGGGCACATGGAGGCGGTGTTGTCGCTGGCAAACTGGCAGCCGGGGCGTACGGGAGTGGTCATCACGGGCTCACGCGGGCGTCTGGATGGTGGATGGCGACGGGGCTTTCGCCGCTGGAGATGGCCCGCCAGTGGTGCCGATAGTCGCGAGGCGATACGCCGGTCTTGGCGCGAAACAGCCGCGAGAAGTGGTACGGGTTTCGGAATCCGAGGGCGATCGAGATCTGTTTCACCGTGAGGTTCGAGCCGCGCAACATCTCTCCAGCACGCCGAATCTTCAGTTCCAGATGGTACTTGTAGGGGCTCTGACCCGTCTGCTCCTTGAACAGACGGAAGAAGTGAGTCCGGCTGACGTCAAACTCGTCGATCAGTTCCTCGACGACGGGAAGCCGGCCCGGGTTTTCCTCGAGCCGCAGCCGCGCCCGGCTCACCACCTCCTGCAGTCGCGGCATCGCCCGCACGGCCGAAACGGCGCCTGCCAGCCGCGCGAGGATTTCCATCGTCTTCGCCCCGGCGATCTGCACGAATCCAGCCGGTTCCGCCTGCAAGGCGTCGAGCACGTCGCGGAATGAACGCACGGTGGATGGGTCCACACCGGCGCGGAGGACGGCGCGGTCGGGTCGGATCACGCTGCTGCCGAGGAGGCGGTCTGGCGAGTCGCCCTGGAAGTGCACCCAGTGGATTCCCCATCCGGTCTGCTTGCGGGGCCGATAGCGATGCCAAATCCCAGGGAAGAGGATCACGGCGTCGCCGGCCCGCAGGTCAACGAGGCCGGTGGCATGCGAGTCGAACTCCCCTTCGCCGTGCGTGACGTAGACGATGCCGTACTCGCTGAGCACGCGACCAGCGTCCCACTCGTAGAAGTGGCCCGGGGGATGGCGGCGGGGGGGCAGCAGATCAAAGCCCGGCGCGGCCGGTTGGTAGCCCGCGCCCGTGACGCTCACGCCCCAGCAGCGGTCGCCGGGATTCACCGGCAGATACCGGTAGTATTCCCGCCCGCCGCTGGTGGAACTTTTGGCCATGATCGGAAGATTCTATTTCAGGCCCGGAGGCCGAGCCAGGCAGCTCAAACGCCGATATGACGCATTTTGACGCGGAGACGACCGACGGGCGCCGGGCCTGGGCCGGTGGATCGTTCGGTGTCTTGACGGTACGAATAGATATGATTCCGCACTTTTGGGCATTCTGCCCCGGACCCTGCATCGCGCATCATGGAAGCGACGGTGGCCGTTGGACCCATCCCGGGCCGCGTCACCGCAGAAGCGAAAGCCTGAAACACATGCAGCCCCCGACGTCAGCAGTACCCTCCGCGGCAGCCTTGCCTGGCTGCGCCGCGGTGTCGCGAAGGGCGTTTGTCGCTGCGGCAGCCGGAGGCGCCGCGGTCACGATGGTCCACTCCTCGAGGGCGGCCGGCGAAGAGACCCGGGAACTCAGGCTTGGCGTGATCGGCTGCGGCGGGCGGGGCAGCGGCGCCATCAATGATTCGCTCTCGATCAACGAGGGGGTGCGGCTGGTCGCCACGGCCGACCTGTATGCCCCCAAGTGCGCGGCCCTCTGGAAGGCGATGCGGGAGGCCCACCCAAACAAGGTGGCGGCCACCGAATCGATCGCTTCCGGCCTCGACAGCTACCGACGAATCCTCGACGACCCGAACGTCGATGTCGTGCTGATGACAACCTCACCTGGATTCCGTCCCGGCTATCTGCGGGAGGCGGTGGAAGCGGGCAAGCACGTATTCACGGAGAAGCCGGCGTGCGTCGATCCGGCCGGCTACCGAATCTGCCTCGAATCGCACGACGCGGCGGTGGCGCGTGGCACCGCGATCGTGGCCGGCACGCAGTATCGTCGGCAGACCAATTACGTGGCCGCTGTCGAGCAGATCCGCCAGGGCGCGATCGGCGACGTCATCGGCGCCGCTGCCCGCTACTGTGCTGGCGGCATCTGGTACCGGCCGCGAACGGAGGGGATGAGCGATGCGGAGTTTCAGGTCAACAACTGGTATCACTTCATCTGGCTCAGCGGCGATCACATCGTCGAGCAGGCCGTCCACAACATCGACACCATGAACTGGGTGATGGATGCCAACCCCGTCTCGGCCTTCGGTTCGGGTGGCCGATTCACGCGCCCCGACGACAGCGAACTCTGGGACAGCTTCAGCATCAACTACGAGTACCCAGGCAACCGCATCGTGACCTTCATGTGCCGGCAGATTCCCGGGGCTGCCGTTGACGTCGGCAACGTGATCTATGGCACCAAGGGGCAGTGCCACATCGGCGGCGCGAATGCTGGGTCGCGGATCATCGACCGGGCGGGCGACACGGTCTGGGAGATGGCCGGCAGCATCGCCGACGCCTACAAGCAGGAGCACAAGGATCTCATCGACTCGATCCGGGCCGGCAGGCCGATCGTCGAGTTGCGGCAGATGGCTGGCAGTTCGTTGGCCGCGGTGATCGGTCGGATGGCCGCCTACACGGGGCGGGAAGTCACCTGGAAGTTTGCCGCCGAGGAATCGAAACTGGACTTGTTTCCCAAGGACCTCACCTGGGAGTCGTCGCTGCCCGCACCGCAGTTCGCCGTGCCGGGGAAGACCAAGCTCACCTGAGCCCGAATCACCGTCAGTCGCATCCACGTCCGCAGGAGTCATCGCCATGTCCGCCGCCGCGCACCGCACCGCCTCCGCCTCCGCCTCCGCTTCCGGTCCGATCTACCGGGGGCCGCTCCCCCACGTGACCACGGTCGAACGGCTGCCCGTGACGGTCTACGACCAGCCGGCCGACGCCAGCCGAGCGGTGGCCCGTGAAATCGCCGACCTGGTGCAGCAGCGCGCCGCCGCGGGCAAGAAGACGGTGCTGGGCCTCGCCACCGGGAGCACGCCCGTGGGCGTCTACGACGAACTGATCCGCCTGCACCGCGAGGAGGGGGTCTCGTTCAAGACGGTCGTCACCTTCAACCTCGATGAGTATTGGCCGATGCAGCCCGACGCGCTGCAGAGCTACCGCCGCTTCATGCGGGAGCACCTCTTCGATCACATCGACATTCCGGCCGACGCGATCAACATTCCCGATGGCACGCTCACCCGCGATCAGATTGCCGCCGCCTGTGCGGCCTATGAGGAGAAGATCCGGGCGGCGGGCGGCATCGACCTGCAGGTGCTGGGCATCGGCCGCACGGGCCACATCGGCTTCAACGAGCCGGGCAGCACGGTCGAGAGTCGCACCCGCCTGATCACGCTCGACAGCGTCACCCGCGGCGACGCCGCCAGCGACTTCTTCGGCGAGTGGAACGTGCCGCGGCAGGCGATCACGATGGGCGTGGGGACGATCCTCGACGCTCGACGCGTCGTCCTGCTCGCGTTCGGCGAGCACAAGTCGCCGATCGTTCGCAAGGCGGTGGAAGAGCCGCCCTGCAGCCACGTCTCGGCCAGCGCACTGCAGGCCCATCCTGATGCGAGGTTCGTCCTCGACCGGGCCGCGGCCGCGCGGCTCTCCCGCTTCGAGGCGCCGTGGGTGGTGGGGCCGCTGGAGTCGATGGGGCTCGAGTGGACGCCACAGCTCACCAAGAAGGCGGTCATCTGGCTGTCGCTGCAACTCGGCAAGCCGATCCTCAAGCTCACCGACGAGGACTACAACGAGCACGGCCTGCAGGACCTGCTCTCGTGTCGCGGCCGGGCCTACGACACGAACATCGAGGTCTTCAAGGCGATGCAGAATACGATCACCGGCTGGCCGGGCGGCAAGGCGGGCGGCAGCCGCGGCGTGCCCGGCGGCGCCGACGTGTTTCCCAAGCGGGTGGTCATCTTCAGTCCGCACCCCGACGACGACGTGATCAGCATGGGCGGCACGTTCATCCGGCTTTGCGAGCAGGGGCACGACGTGCACGTCGCCTACCAGACCAGCGGCAACATCGCCGTCTGGGACGAGTCGGCCGACCGGCACGTCGACTTCGTGGAGGAGTTTTGCAAGGCGTTTGGCGTCGGCACGAAGACAAGCGGGATCGCCGACCAGATCCGGCAGTTTCTCAAGGCGAAGTCGGCGGGGGCGGTGGACATCCCCGAACTGCAGGCCGTGAAGGGGCTGATCCGGCGGACCGAAGCCCGCGCCGGTGCGAAGTATTCCGGCGTGAAGCCCGACAACATCCACTTTCTCGACCTGCCGTTCTACGAGACCGGTCGCGTGCGCAAGAAGCCGATCGGCCCGGAGGATGTCGCCATCACGGTGGCGTTGCTCGAGCAGGTCCAGCCGCATCAGGTCTATGCGGCCGGCGACCTCTCCGATCCGCACGGCACGCACCGCGTCTGTCTCGGGGCGATCCTCGCGGCGCTCGCGGAGGTGAAGGGGCGGCCGTGGGTGAAGGACTGCCAGCTCTGGCTCTATCGCGGTGCCTGGCAGGAGTGGGAGCCGCACGAGATCGAGATGGCCGTGCCGCTGTCGCCCGACGAGGTGTCGCGAAAGCGGATGGCGATCTTCAAGCACGAGAGCCAGAAGGATCGGGCGCTGTTTCCCGGAGCGACCGATCCGCGGGAGTTCTGGCAGCGGGCCGAGGATCGCAATCGCGACACCGCCAGGCTCTACGACAAACTCGGGCTTCCGGAGTACGAAGCCATCGAGGGCTTCGTCCGTCACGCGTTCTGACCGTCAGGCAACTCAGGCACAGGCACCATGACCAAGAAGTACAACGTCGGAGTCATCGGTTACGGCTGGGCGGCCACCGCCCACATCGCGGCGATCAACGCCACCACGCAGGGCCGCGTGGCGGCGGTCTGGTCATCGCGGCCGCTTGACGCCGCTGAACTGTCGGCGAAGCACGGCGGCGAGATCAAGGCGTATCGCGACCTGGCGGCGATGCTCGCCGACCCCGACATCCACGTCGTGGACATCACGAGCTATCCGAGCCAGCACCGCGACCAGGCGGTGGCGGCGGCGCAGGCGAAGAAGCACGTGATCCTGGAGAAGCCGATGGCCAACACCCCGGAGGAGGTTCGCGACATCGTGGCCGCCGCCGAGGCCAACGGCGTGAAGGGCTGTGTCTGCTTCGAGTGCCGCTACTCGAACCAGTTTCAGGTGACGAAGGCGCTCGTGGACGAGGGCCTGCTCGGGAAGCTGCACTACGGCGAAGTGGACTACTACCACGGCATCGGCCCGTGGTACGGCCAGTATCGCTGGAATACCGGCAAGAAGGACGGTGGCAGCGCGCTGCTGACGGCCGGCTGCCACGCCCTCGACGCACTGCTCATGCTGATGGGGAACGACGTCGCCAGTGTGACGAGCCTGAGCACGAAGTCGGCCAGCGACATCTTCAAACCCTATGAATACGACACGTCGAGCGTGACGATCCTCCATTTCAAGAACGGCGCGGTCGGCAAGACGGCGGCCATCGTCGACTGCCTCCAGCCCTACTACTTCCACACGCACCTGGTGGGCAGCGAGGGAAGCCTGCTCGACAACAAGTTTCACTCCATGAAGCTCAAGGCCGACAAGGGGCACTGGAGCGGGCTGTCGATGAAGATGCTCGACTCTGGCGATGTCAGCGATCACCCCTACCAGGCGCAGTTTCAGGCCTTCTTCGACGCCCTCGACCGGGGCGAAGACATGCCGCTGACAAGCTTCAAGGAAGCGAAGAAGACGTTCGACGTGATCTTCGCGGCCGACAGGAGCGCGGCTCAGGGCGGCACGCCGGTGCGACTGGGCTGATGAACAATCGGGGGATGTCCGTGCGTGTGAATCAATCTCGCGTGAGCGATGGGGGGCTTCGCGTGGGACGCCGCTCGGGGCTGCCGACGCCCCGTCGCCGGACGTTCGCTCCGGGCATCCCGCCCTGCGCTCACTGCACGCCGGCTGCGCTTCGCCATCCTGGCTCCGCTGGCCGCCGAGCCCGGCTCTCGGGGCATCGGCAGCCCCGGGCTCACCACAGTGATGTCTTCAGGAAGCCCGATCGCGTCGGCGAGGGGATCGCCGGTGCTTCAGGCCCGGCCCGGATGCAGAACTCACACATTCCGCCGGCAGCGTTGCGGCCTGGAAAGACCATGTGCCAGACAGGCCACTCCTATCGGAAAGAACCTCATGAGTAATTGGCGTTTGTCGGCGCTCATGGCCTGTCTTCGAGCCACAGCCGTGTCGGTGGCCGTTGCCCAAGCGGAGGTCGCGCCCGACACCACGCTCGTCGCTCCGGCTCCACCGGTCGCGCCCGCCGGCTGGACGGCCCTCTTCAACGGCCGCGACCTCGCCGGCTGGCGGGGGCGGCCTCACTTCGATCCCGCCAAGGAAGTCGAGGGCGCGCCCGAGGAGCGGGCGAAGCGGCAGGCCGAGTGGAACGCCGACATGGCCACGCACTGGACGGTTGAGAACGGCGTGATCGTGAGCGATGGCCACGGCGTGTTTCTCACCACCGACCGCGACTTCGGCGACTTCGAACTCGTGCTCGAGTGGATGCTGCCGGCCGCGTGTGCCGACAGTGGCATCTATCTCCGTGGCAACCCGCAGGTGCAGATCTGGGATCCCGCATGCGAGCGGGATTTCAAGCACGGCTGCCAGAAGGGATCGGGCGGCCTCTGGAACAACCCCGCCGACTCGCCAGGCAAGTGGCCGCTGGTCAAGGCCGACCGGCCGATTGGAGAGTGGAACACCACGCGGATCACGATGAAGGGCGATCGGGTGACGGTGGTGCTCAACGGCCAGGTCGTGGTCAACGACGCGCCGCTCGCCAACTACTTCCAGAAGGGGCAGCCGCTCCCGGCTCGGGGCCCGATCCAGATCCAGACCCACGGCGCGCCGATGCATGTCCGCAACGTCTTCGTCCGTGACCTCGGCACGTTCGACCTCTCGGCACCCGACTGGCGGGATCTCGGCGAGGCGGATTTCACGAACGTCAACTGCGCGGCCGACACCTGGACGTGGACGCCCGACGGCGTGACGTGCACCGGTCAGCCGGTCGGCGTGATCCGCACGAAGCAGCCGCTCACCGACTTCGAGATGTCGGTCGAATGGAGGCACCTCTCCGACGGCGGCAACTCGGGTGTGTTTCTCTGGGCGCCCAAGGAGGCCCTCGATTCGATCAAGGCCGGCGAGTTGCCCCCGGGCGGCATCGAGGTGCAGGTGCTCGACCATGGCTTCACGGCGAAGTATCTGGCCTCGAGCGGCAAGCCAGCCGACTGGTTCACGACCGACGGCGACGTCTTTCCGGTGGGCTCGTCCACGATGAAGCCCTTTCCGCCCATCGCCCCGCGGGGCGTTCGCAGCTTCCCGAAGGAGCGGCATTCTCGCGGCACGCCGGAGTGGAACCACTACTTCATCCGGGCGGTGAACGGAGAGGTGCGGCTGTGGGTGAACGGCCATGAGGTGTCGGGGGGCTCTGACTGCAAGCCGGCGAGCGGGTATCTTTGCCTCGAGTCGGAAGGTGCCCCGGTGGAGTTTCGCCGCATGAAGATCAGGGAGATCGCCGCCGCGGGTTCGCCCGCGTCAGAGGAGGGTTTCGTGCGGTTGTTTGACGGCACGACCCTCGCCGGCTGGCAGGGGGCGGTCGATGGCTATGAGGCCGTGAATGGCGAAATCCGCTCGAAGCCGGGCGTGGGCGGCAACCTGCTCACGACTGGCGAGTATGGCGACTTCGAACTGCGGTTCGAGTTCCGGCTCACGCCCGGCGCCAACAACGGCCTCGCGATCCGCGTGCCGCCGCAGGGGGATGCGGCGTTTCAGGGGATCGAACTGCAGATCCTTGATGACGGCCACGAGAAGTACAAAGACATCAAGCCCTGGCAGGCGCACGGTTCGATTTACGGCGTCGTGGCTGCCGAGCGCGGCACCTGCCTGAAGCCCGCGGGCGAGTGGAACACCGAGGAGGTGACGGTGCAGGGCACCCACATCAAGGTCGTGGTCAATGGCGCGACGATCGTCGATGCCGACACCGCTCCCTTTCGCGATGGCCGGCCCACGCCCGACGGCCAGGCCCACCCAGGACTTGCCCGCACGAAGGGGCACCTCGGGTTTGCCGGCCATCACGACGAGGTCCACTTTCGAAACATCCGGCTTCGCAATCTTTCCAGCGCACCGAACTGAACGAACTCCTTTCTTCGAGGTCATCCATGAACCGCTCCCACGACACCACTCCGCCGGCGCCCACGTTCCGACTCTGGCTGATGATGGTCCTGGAGTTTGCGATCTGGGGGGCATGGCTGCCCCTGATCTGGGGCTACATGGGCAAGGACGGGCTCAACTTCACCGACTCGCAGATCGCCTGGGTCGGCAGCGCCTTCGCGATCGCGTCGATCGTGGGCATCTTCTTCTC
>JBBAVQ010000124.1:0-8871 GCA_040397625.1 Pirellulales bacterium
TGGGCGCCGTGTAGAAGATCGTCGGCTTCTCCTGCTCGATGATCTCCCAGAAGCGTCCCTCGTGCGGGGCGTTGGGGGCCCCCTCGTAAATCAGGATGCTCGCGCCGGCCGCGAGCGGGCCGTAGGTCACATAGCTGTGGCCGGTGATCCAGCCACAGTCGGCCGTGCACCAGAAGAGGTCGTCGTCGCGGAGGTCGAAGACCCACTCGGCCGTCGTCTTGGCCCAGAGGATGTAGCCGGCGGTGGTGTGCTTGATCCCCTTGGGCTTCCCGGTCGAGCCGCTCGTGTAGAGGATGAACAGCGGCGACTCCGAATCCATCGGCTCGGCCGGCAGGTCGGCCGGCATTCCCGCCACGAGGTCGTGCCACCAGACGTCGCGACCGGCGACCATATCCACCGGCTGGCCGGTCCGCTTCAGCACGATCACGTGCTTCACGGTCGTGGTTGGATGGGCGGCCGAGGCGAGGGCGGCATCGACGTTCTTCTTGAGCGGCAGCTGCGCCCCGCGCCGCCAGCCGCCGTCGGCCGTGATCACGGCCACCGCCTTGGCGTCGTGGTTGCGGTCGGCGATCGCCTCGCTGGAAAAACCGCCGAAGATCACCGAGTGCACGGCGCCGATCCGGGCGCAGCCCAGCATCGCGATCACGAGTTCGGGTGTCATCGGCATGTAGATCGAGACCACGTCGCCTCGCTTCACACCGAGCTTTTTCAGGCCCGCGGCAAACCGCGACACCTCCGCATGGAGTTCGCGGTAGGTGTAGGTCCGCCGCTCCCCGGTGGGCTCGCCCACCCAGACGATCGCCGTCTTGTCGCCGCGGCCCGCCGCGATCTGCTGGTCGAGGCAGGCGGCCGAGGCGTTGGTCTGACCGCCGACGAACCACTGCGCCGCGGGCGGCTGCCAGTCGAGCACTTTTGTGTAGGGCTTCATCCAGGGCAGCTGGCGGCCATGCTCGTCCCAGAACCCTTCCGGATCTCGGGCCGCGGCGTCGTACAGTCGGCGATAGTCCTCAAGCGAGCCGATCCGGGCCCGCCGCGAAAACTCGGCCGGGGGGGGGAAGACCCGCGTCTCCTGCATCACGCTCGAAACCTTGCCGCCGCCTGCGGATTCAGCCATGAACGATCGCTCCTTATCTCGCGTCTCTTGTTGTCTCGCGTCTCTTGTCTCGCGTTCGCGTGTCTCGTGTCAGGAGGCCGCCGGTGGCCTCGATCCCACGCCGCCCGCGAACGGCTCACCATCCTCGTCGTCGCCGAAGCCGATGCCAAGCGCCCGTGCGGCCTGCACCGCGGAACCGCGGGGATCGACCGTCGAGAGCCGGCCGATGGCCTGGGCGATCGACACGCTGGCGATGTCGGGCGGCCGGTAGCAGACCATCTCGCCGAACCGTCCCTCATGGACGAGCCGCGCGGCATGGGCCCCGAACTCCGTCGCCAACACGCGGTCGAACGCCGTCGGCGGGCCGCCCCGCTGCAGGTGCCCGAGGACGACCGTGCGAACCTCCCGGCCGAGCCGGCCCGCCACCTCCCGGGCCACGATCTCACCGATCCCGCCGAGCTTCACCTGGCCCCGACCGCCTGTCTCGCCGCTGTGAACGAGACCGCCTTCCGGAAGGTGGGCTCCCTCGGCGACCACGATCAGCGTGTATCGCTTTCCCTCGCGGTCGCGGTGCGTCACCGTGCGACAGACGTTTTCGAACGTCCAGGCGATCTCCGGCAGCAGGATCACGTCGCCGCCACCGGCGATGCCCGCATGCAGCGCGATCCAGCCGGCGTGGCGGCCCATCACCTCGAGCACCATCACCCGCTCGTGGCTGGCGGCGGTCGTGTGCAGCCGGTCGAGGGCATCGGTCGCCGTGGCCACGGCGGAGTCGAAGCCGAACGTGAAGGCGGTGCAGCCGAGGTCGTTGTCGATCGTCTTAGGCACGCCCACCACGGGGATGCCGTGCTCGTGAAGTTGCTGGGCGATGCCGAGCGACCCGTCACCCCCCACGCAGATGAGGCCCGCGATTCCCATCTGCTTCACCGTGGCTGCGGCCCGTGCGAGCAGTTCGGGATCGATCCCCACCCGCTCACCCTCGCCGACGAGCGATGTAAACCGGCCCTTGTTGGTCGAGCCGAGGATCGTGCCGCCCTGAAGGAGAATGCCCGCCGTGTTGTGTGCGTCGAGCGGCATGTAGCTCACCGGATCGACGAGCCCCTCGTAGCCCCGCAGAAAGCCCACGCAGTCGTAGCCCAGGCGGACGGCCGACTTGGTCGCTGCCCGGATCACGGCGTTGAGCCCCGGGCAGTCGCCGCCGCCGGTGAGGATCCCGATTGTGGGCCTGCGGCTCATGGCTCAGTGCTCGCCGTGCTCGGCCAGCCACCGCTCCGCGTCGAGCGCCGACATGCAGCCGGTGCCGGCCGCCGAGATCGCCTGCCGGTAGTAGTCGTCGGCCACGTCGCCCGCCGCGAACACGCCGTCCACGCTTGTCGCCGTCCGGAAGTGCTTCGTCCAAACGATGTATTTCTTGGCGTTGAGCTCGAGCTGCCCGTCGAGAAACGCGGTGTTGGGCGTATGGCCGATCGCGAGGAACACACCGGTGGCAGCCAGTGTCGTCCCGCTCTGCGGGTCGACCGTGCTTGCCAGCCGCACGCCGGTCACGCCGCTGGCGTCGTCACCGAGCACCTCGGCAAGCCCCGAGTTGAAGTGGATCGTGATCTTCGGGTTCTCGTGGGCCCGGGCGGCCATGATCTTCGAGGCACGAAGTTCATCCCGCCGATGCACGAGGTGCACCATGCTCGCGAACTTCGTGAGGTAGGTCGCCTCCTCCACCGCCGAATCGCCGCCGCCGACGACCACAATCGGCTTGTTGCGGAACCTCGGCAGCGCCCCGTCGCAGACGGCGCAGGCGCTCACACCCCGATTTTTGAACTTCTCCTCGCTCGGCAGGCCGAGCCAGTTGGCACTCGCGCCCGTGGCCACGATCACACACTTCGCTTCGACGACGCCCCCCTCGGCCGGAAAGAGCTTGAATGGCCGCGATGAGAAATCGACCTTCACGATGTCGTCGGTGACAATCCGCGTGCCGAAGTTCGTGGCCTGCTGCCGCATCAGCTCCATCAGCTCCGGACCGGTCACGCCCTTCCCCTCGTGGGGCGGCATCATCATCCGCCGCTCCTTGGGCAGGGCCGATTCGAGGAAGCCGCCAAGGTCGCCGTGCGGAAACCCGGCGTAGTTCTCGACCTCGCTCGTCAGCGCGAGCTGCCCGAGCGGCAGCGTGCCCGCCATCCGGTTTTTCTCCGAGATCGCTCCCTCGTAGACGAGGGGCTGGAGCTGGGCGCGGGCGGCGTAGGTGGCGGACGACCAGCCGGCCGGGCCGCTGCCGATGATCACGAGCTTCTCGGGCGATGATGACATGCGGTGACTCCCCGGTGGATCGCGGCCGCGTCGTCGCGTCGACGCCGGCCGCGTGAACAGGCATGATGTACCTGTTCCTGCCGCGCAGGAAAACCCGCCCCCCGCAATCGCCGGAACCGGACCCCCCATGAGCCTTCTCGCCGTCCTCCTGCCGAGCGCCGCCGTGCTGCTCGTGGCCTACCGGATCTATGGGAGCCTGCTCGTGCGGCTCTTCCGGCTCGACGCCACCGCGGCCACACCGGCCGTCACGCTCCGCGACGACGTGGACTACGAGCCGATCCCGCCGCAGCTGCTCCTGGGGCAGCACTTCTCGGCGATCGCCGCGGCCGGCCCGATCGTAGGGCCGATTCTCGCCGGCGTGGCGTTTGGTTGGGTGCCCGCCCTGCTCTGGATCCTGGTGGGCAGCATCCTGATTGGCGGCGTACACGACTTCGCGGCGCTCGTGGCGTCGGTCCGTCACAAGGCCCGCTCGATCGCCGAGGTGGTTCGCGACCACATGAGCCGGCGCGCGTATGTTCTCTTCCTGGCGTTTGTCTGGATCGCGCTGGTCTACATCATCGTGGCCTTCACCGACATCACCGCGCAGAGTTTCGTGGGCCGGCAGGTGCTGGAGAACGGCGAGAGCGTGTCGGGGGGCGGCATCGCCACCTCGAGCCTGCTCTACCTCGTGCTGCCGGTGATCATGGGCTTCTGCATGCGGTTCGCGCGGATGCCGCTCTGGCTGGCGACGAGCGTGTTCCTGCCGTTGGTTGGCCTCGCGATCTGGTGCGGTCAGAAGATCCCGTTCGATCTCGCCGCCACCTTCGGCACGAGCGACTTCACAGCGCAGAAAATCTGGGGCGTACTCCTGCTGGGCTACTGCCTGGTGGCGGCGATGGTGCCGATGTGGCTCCTGCTCCAGCCTCGCGGCCACCTCGGCGGCTGCTTTCTCTACGTCGCCCTCGCCGGGGCGGCGATCGGCCTGGTCGCGAGCGACTCCTCGCTGGCGGGCGTGTTTGGCGGCCAGTCGACGATCCGCTATCCGGCCTTCACGGGCTGGCAGGCGGCAAATGGCCAGCACCTCGTGCCGATGCTCTTCATCACAATCGCCTGCGGAGCCTGCTCCGGCTTCCACTCGCTGATCGCCTCGGGGACCACGAGCAAGCAGCTCCGCCGCGAGACCGACGCCCGTGCGATCGGCTATGGCACGATGCTCTTGGAGGCGATGGTGGCGGTGGTCAGCCTCTGCTGCGTGATGGTGCTGACCCGTGACAATCCGCTCACGAAGCAGTCGCCAAACTTCATCTATGCCCTCGGCATGGGGCAGTTCCTGGAGATCCTCGGCGTGCCCGCCACGATCGGCGTCTCCTTCGCCCTGATGGCCTTCACGACATTCGTCTACGACACGCTCGATGTCTGCACGCGGCTGGGCCGCTACATCGTGCAGGAACTCACCGGGCTCTCGGGCCGCGCCGGGGGCTGGCTGGGCACGGCTCTCACCGCCGGCGTGCCGCTGATTTTCCTGCTCCGGCCAAACCTCGACGCCAACGGCAATCCCGTGCCCGCCTGGAAGATGTTCTGGAACCTGTTTGGGGCGAGCAACCAGTTGCTGGCGGCACTCACGCTCCTCGGCGTCACCGTCTGGCTCTGGCGAACGCGGCGCGAGACCTGGGTCTGGCTCGTCACCGGCCTGCCAACGGCCTTCATGTACGCCATGAGCACCTGGGCACTCGTCACGCTCACGCTTCCGCGGTTCCGTGGCCCAGACGGCTGGATCGTTCCCACCGACCCGGTCCCCTGGGCCGGGCTCGTCCTGCTCGTGCTCGCAGGAGTCATGCTCGTCGAGGCCATCCGGGCGATTGGCGGTGGACCGACGGCCGAGCCACCGAAGCAGGCGTTGGCTCATCCTATTCTCGCACAACACTAACGGCCCCCTTATTTCGGTTCGCTCCACTCTCCGCGGCCTCAAAGCCTCGTCGCTGACCACATCGGTCGCGACGACCTTCCTTCCGCCGTGGAGAGTTTCATGCCGACCGTCCGCGCGCCCCACTGGGGCTTTACGCTCGTCGAACTTCTTGTCGTTATTGCGATCATCGCAACGCTGATCGGACTTCTCCTGCCGGCCGTGCAGAGTGCCCGTGAGTCGGCTCGCCGGACGCAGTGCCAGAACAACATGAAGCAGATCGGGCTCGGCGTGATGACCTACGAGTCGGCCAACCGGAAGCTCCCCTATGCGGGCCAGTGCGACTCCACCGGCTCTTCCACCACGGTCTACATGATCCACTCCACGGCAACCCTGATCCTGCCCTTCATCGAGCAGGCCCAGATCTACAGCCAGTTCGACACCACGTATGACGTGGCCGGCTACGGTGGAACCGTCAACGCGGCAGGCAACCGCGTCTTGCCGTCGGGTGCTCAACTGCATAGCAAGGCTCGGGGCAGGTCGTACGACGATGCCGCATTTCCAGCCGGTCAGGCGGCCGCGAAAAACTCCATCAACACGTTCCTCTGCGCAAGCGCACCTGGCGGATCAGTGCGCGATCCGGTCAGCAACTATGGCGGCTTCGACTACATGTTTGTGGCCTTGTCCGACGTGAACTCCACACCGGGCGACCCGCTCTACGGCGAACGGCAGCAACCCGCGGGCAATGCAGCCTGGGTCGCGCAGGTGCAGGATGGTTGCCTCAACTGCTCCGACAAGGGTTTCTCGCGGGTGCTCGACGGAACTTCCAAGACGTTTCTCTGCATGGAGGACGCCGGTCGCTCGCACCCCGACGTGGGGTTGTTCGGCGCCTACTCGAGCCGCGATGCCGTGACGGGGTCGAGCCAGGCCGACCCGGTCAAGAAGGGCAGTGCGAGCGGCTCGTCGGGCGGCCGCCGGGTGTTCGCCTGGGCCGACCCCGACGCGTGCACCAACGGCTACTCGGGTCCGAGCAACTCGACCGGATCCAAGAAGGCGGCCATCAACCAAAATGCCATCCCGATCGGCGGGCCGGCGGAGTGCCCGTGGCAGACGAACAACTGCGGGCCAAACGACGAACCCTTCGCCTTCCACCCGAGCGGCCTGAACGTGGTGATGGCGGACGGCTCGGTAAGGTTCCTGTCTGAATCGATCGACGGAGTGGCGGTGAAGTGGCTCGTCGGAGCGAGGGACGGCCAGCCGTCGCCAGAGTTCTGAGGATGGCGAGGGCCGCCACGGTGGGGGCTGCCTGGCCTTCGCGGCCTGCGCTGCTTCCGCAGGTTTCCGCCACCTTGGCGCCCCTTCTGCAAAACCCGCTTCAATCCTCAAGCAGTCGAACCGGTCGTACCGATTTTGCTGGATGTAAGGGGAGGGCGGGACATGGCACAGCGGTTTCTGCGCGCCGTGGCGGTCGGCTGCGGGCTCATGCTCGCCTGCGGACTCACGGCGAGTCGCGGCTTCGGCCAGACCTACGGGATCGACTTTCGCAACACCCTCATGCCCGCCTCCGGCGGCATGGCGGGCACGAGCGTGGCCGCGCCCCAGGATTTCATTTCGGCGATCAACGCGAATCCAGCCGCGCTGACGCAGTACCGCGGCACGAACTTCACGCTCGGTGGGGCGTTTGCCGAGGCCACCGTCAATCTGACGCAGACGGCGCCGGTACCAGCGCTCGGCGTGGCGCCGTTCTCGGCCAAGAGCAGCACGCCGGGGGCGATCGTCCCCGCGATCGGCGTAGCACAGGAAGTGGACGGCATGCTGCTGCCCACCACCGTGGGCCTCGCTGTCTTCGGTGCAGCGGGGGGAGGCTCCAGCTACGTGCAGGTGCCCGCCAGCAACGCCACGTCGTCCTACCTGCTCCTGCTTGAGTTTGCGCCGTCGGTCGGAATCGAACTCACCGAGCGGCTCTCGATCGGCGCCACGATGTTCATCGGCGACGGCTACGCGTCGGGCCCGTTCGTCGGCACCAGTGGCATGACCAACGCCTACTCCCTGCGGGGTGGATTCGGGCTCGACTACGCCCTCGGCGAGGCGACCCGCCTCGGCGCTTACTACCAGACGAACCAGGACTTCCGCTTTCAGGACGAGGCGATCCTGTTCTCGGAACGGAGGCCCCGCGACGTCGACATGGGCCTGCCGCAGCAGGTGGGCATGGGGATCGCCAACGAGTCGCTCGCCGACGGCCGGCTGCTCCTGGCCGCCGACGCCCTCTACCTCGACTGGCGGAGTGCGGCGCTCTTCAAGAACCTCTATCGGGGCCAGTGGGTGATGCAGCTCGGCGCCCAGTACCGCGCCACCGACCGCGTGAAGCTGCGGCTTGGCTACGCGCTCGCCCAAAATCCGCTCAACCCGTCGGTTGGCACGCAGATCGGGCCAATCGAGGTGCCGGGCGGGATTCCTGCAGCCAAATACCTGCAGTCGCAGTTCGCGATCGTCAACGAACACCGCATGGCCGCAGGCGCCGGTATCGAAGATCTGTTCATGCCCGGTCTCGATCTCGACGTCTTCGCCGGCGGCATGTTTCCCGCGGGCGAGCAGCTCGGAAACGCCACCCGCGTGAACATCGAGAGCTACTGGATCGGGCTCGGCTTCACCTGGCACTTCGACCGGCCTCAGGTGGCCCGCGATCCGGGGTAGGCGAAATGTTCAACCTGGCGCGTGATTGGCTGCGACCGACAGCACTCGCGACGGCGATCGTCTGCCTGGCGGGCTTGGGCCTCGCCGCGGAGCGGGAGGAGCTCGAGACCGACCGCGATTCGTTCACGTTCGCCCCCACCACGGCCGGGCGCGACCTCTCGATTCTCGAAGCTTCCTATTCGTTCATCGACAACCGCACCGGCCCCGAGGCCCACAGCGTGCCGGAGATTCTCCTTCGCCGCGGGATTGGCGATCGCCTCGAACTCCGGCTCGGCTTCAACTACGAAGCGGGTGGCCCGGGGACCGTGTCGGGCAGCGAGGTAGGCGGGCAAGACATCGAGACGGAGGACGAGAGCCGCGTGCTCTACGGGGCCAAGGTCGAGACCTCCGAGCAGGACGGCTGGCTGCCGCGGTCGGCCGCCGTCGTGCAGGGCTACACACCCACCTATGGTCCTTCGACCGTGTCAACCGTGGTCGTGGGTGAGTCGTGGGGATGGCGGTTCGCGAACGGCTGGGAGTGGACCTCGGCGATGCGGTACGGCACCGGCTTCGACAAGGGAGACGCCTTCAACCAGTGGGCGCCATCCACAGTGGTGAAGGCTCCCGTCGGTGAACGCTGGAACGTGCACGTGGAGTACTTCGGCATCCTTTCGACGGGGAAGGAGGAACCAGTGGACGCCCAGTTCGCGAGCTTCGGCGGTCACGTGCTGATGACGGAGGATTTTGAGGTGGGCCTCCGCGTCGGCTGGGGGCTCACCGACAGTTCGCCAAACTTCTTCACGAACCTCGGCATCGGGGTCCGCTACTGACGCCAGGCGACGCGGTCACTCGCCGGCCGGGGAAACGAGTGCCGGAGGTGGGACTTGAACCCACACGCCCTTGCGGGCAACGGATTTTGAGT
>JBBAVQ010000125.1:0-8869 GCA_040397625.1 Pirellulales bacterium
CTGACGAGCGCAGCCATGGATGGCGGAGCGAAGTCAGCATCGAGAGAGTGAAGGCCCCGGAGGGCCGCAGCGAACGTCCGGCGACGGGGCATGGGCAGCCCCTCGCGGCGCGGGATCCATGTGCAGGTTGACAACCTGCACCTACGTGTGGGTCGCGGTTGGACTTTCGGAGACTTCCGGTCACAATCGTCGCCGGTCGGGACGTGGGACGAACGCGACGGGCAGCGGGCCTTCCGTTCGTGGACCACCGTCCGCGAGCCCATATCAAGACCGCGAGACCAACGCCACATGCCCACCGCGAAGCAGATCGAAGCCGCCTACAAGGGTGCCCGCGACCGCTACGAGTCGCTCGGGGTCAACGCCGACAAGGCCTGTGCCGCGCTCGCCAGGATCCCCGTGTCGCTCCACTGCTGGCAGGGCGACGACGTCGGCGGCTTCGAGAACCAGGGGGGCGCGGTGGGCGGCGGTCTCGCCGTGACCGGCAACTATCCCGGTCGGGCCCGCACGCCCGACGAACTCCGCAGCGATCTCGACGCCGCGCTCGCCGTCATTCCGGGCAAGCACCGTCTCAACCTCCATGCGTTCTACGGTGAGTTTGGCGGCAAGAAGGTGGACCGCGACGAGATCGATTCATCGCACTTTACCAACTGGATCGGCTGGGCGAAGAGCCGCGGCGTGGGGCTCGACTTCAACCCCACGTGCTTCTCCCACCCGAAGGCCGCCGACGGCTTCACGCTCTCGCATGCCGACAAGGGGATCAGAAGGTTCTGGATCGAGCACTGCCGACGGTCGCGGGAGATCGGCGCTGCGATGGGCAAGGCGTTGGGCACGCCGTGCGTGACCAACGTCTGGGTGCCCGACGGCTTCAAGGACACGCCAGCTGACCGGCTCGCCCCGCGGGAGCGGCTCGCCGAGTCGCTCGACGCGGTGTTTGAGAAGGCCCTGTCGCCCAAGCACAACCTCGATGCCGTCGAACCGAAGCTCTTCGGGATCGGCAGCGAGAGCTGCACAGTGGGGTCGAGCGAGTTTTACCTGGGCTATTGCATCACGCGGAAGAAACTCCTCTGCCTCGACGCCGGCCACTACCACCCCACCGAGAGCATCAGCGACAAGATCTCGAGCGTGCTCGTCTACCTGCCAGAGATCCTGCTGCACGTGAGCCGTGGCGTCCGCTGGGACAGCGACCACGTGGTGACGCTCACCGACGACCTGCTCGCCATCGCCCGCGAGATCGTGGCCTGCGGCGACCCGGCGCGGGTGCACATCGGCCTCGACTACTTCGACGCCAGCATCAACCGGATCGCCGCCTGGGCGATCGGCACGCGAAACATGCTCCGGGCGCTCTTGATCGGGCTGCTCGAGCCGCCGGCGATCCGCCGGGCGGAGAAGGAGGGCGACCTCACGGCCCGCCTGGCGCTCCAGGAGGAGGCGAAGGGCTTGCCGTTCGGGGCGGTCTGGGATCACTATTGTCATACGAAGGGGGTGCCCGTCGGCGAGGCCTGGCTCGACGACGTGCGGAAGTACGAGAAGAACGTTACGGGGAGGCGGGCATGAGCAACCTGGAGCGCGACATCGAGGAACTCGAGGAAGCCGCCTCGAGCGAGTACGAGCGGCAGCGGGTGCCACAAAAGGCCCTCAAGGGTCCCAGCGCCTTCTGGGGGATGTATGCCGGCGAGCACACGGCCGGCACCGAGTTCATGATCGGGCCGCTGTTTGTGAAGTGGGGGGCCGACGCCTTCAGCCTGATCGTCGGCCTGCTGCTCGGCAACCTCTTGGCCGTGCTCACCTGGCGGTATCTCACCGCCACGATCGCCTGCGAGCAGCGGCTCACGCTCTATTACAAGATGGAGAAGATCGCCGGCCGCGGCCTTGTGACGCTCTACAACCTGGCCAACGGCCTCCTCTTCTGCTTTCTCGCCGGCTCGATGATCACGGTGTCGGCCACGGCGGTGGGGCCGTTCTTTCCCCCCGGCACGATCGAGATGCCGACGTTCCAGTCCACCATGCCGACCGGACCGGCCTGGATCATCTCCTGCATCGCGATCGGCGTGGCGATGACGCTCGTGGCGCTCAAGGGCTACAGCGTGGTGGCCCAGGTAGGGCACTATGCGGCGCCCTGGATGTTTCTGGTGTTCGTGGCCTGTGCGCTGGTGACGCTTGGCCGGCTGGGGACGGCCGACGTGTGGGCGCTGCTCACCCCCGCAGCGGGCACACCCAAGACGATTTCGTTCCTGGGCATCGTGTTTTTCTCCTGGTTTTGCAACGCGGCGATGCACATCGGCATGGCCGATCTCTCCGTGCTGCGGTTCGCCAAGAAGCCGAGCGCCGGCTGGGCGAGTGCGTCGGGGATGTTCCTCGGGCACTACGTGGCCTGGATCTGTGCGGCCTTGCTGCTGATCTACTGGGTTCGTCAGCACGGCGTGGATCCGCAGGTGGGCAAGGACCCCGGCACGATGGTGAACGACGCCGTGGGCTGGGCCGGCTTGATCTGCGTGATCATCGCCGGTTGGACGACGGCCAATCCGACGATCTATCGGGCAGGCTTGGCCTTCCAAGGCATGATCCCGGGCATTTCGCGGACCGGAGCCACGCTGCTCGCGGGCGGCCTGTGCATCGCGGCGGGCATCTTCCCGGCCTTCGCCATGAACCTGCTCGACTTCGTGGGGATCTACGGCACGATCCTGGCGCCGATCGGCGGCATCATCGTGGTCGATCATTTTCTGGCCGATGCGGTGGGCATTCCCCGCGACCCCGCGGAGCGGAGCGGGTCGGCCTTCAACTTGGTGGTGCTCGTCGCGTGGCTCGTGCCGGTGGCAGTGGCGATGTGGCTCTACAAGACGCAGGGCGTGTTTGCCTCATACCTGCCGCTGCCCTGTGCGATCGCCTGCGGCCTGATCTACATCGTCCTCTCGAAGATGGCCGCCCGCGACGCGATCGCGGTGCGGGCCTGAACCAGCGAGCCAAGGAGAAGTCACGTCATGAAGATGGCAGCCACGTCCGTCGGCCTCCTCGCCCTCGTGGGCACGATCGTGCCGCCGGCGGTGTTCATGCTCCAGTCGCTCGCGGCGGGCGAGGGCGGCTCGCCCGCCCTCTCGCTCGACTCGGTCAAGGCGGTCATGCTGCTCTCGACGATCGCCTGGTTCGTCGCCGCCCCGTTCTGGATGAAGGTGGAGTGAAACCCGGCGGTGGCACGCGAGTGGAGCGTTTCACCGCCGCGGGGCGTGGCCGTACGCCTGACGGCGTTACGCTTCCTGCGGCTTCAGCGTGCCTCGCGGTCTGAGGAGGTGACCCGGGTAGACTCTCGGGAATGAATACCACCATTCGTTGCCGGTCGATCAGTTTGGTTGTGGCGTGTGCGGCGATTGCGGGGCTCGCGGTGAGCGCGGCGGCCGTGGCGGAGCAACCCGGGGGTGCCAAGCGGTCACCCATCACGGAGTTTTTTCTCGATCCGGTCAGGATCGTCTGGCAGAGCGACCGCGGCGTGAGCGACACGAAGACGCTCCTCGCCCCGCACCCCGGGCAGCCGGTGCTCGAGGCGCCGCTGCCGCCCTGCCTGATCGAAACAACCCCCGGGGCCACCGGCGGCGTGCTCCTCGACTTCGGTCGTGAGATCCAGGGGCACGTGCAGATCTTCACGCCGATGGCCCCCGGCAAGGAGCCGGTGCGGGCGCGGATTCGGCTCGGCGAGTCGGCCAGCGAGGCGATGGCCGACCTCGGCGGCAAGAAAAACGCCGGCAACGATCATGCCGTCCGCGATCAGATCGTGACGCTCCCCTGGCTCGGCACGCAAACGGTCGGCCCGAGTGGCTTCCGGTTCGTGCGGATCGACGCCGTGGATCCCGACCGGCCCGTGCGGCTGACGCAGGTGCGGGCGGTGCTCGGCGTCCGCGACGTGCCGCGGGTGGGGTCGTTTCGTTGCTCCGACGAGCGGCTCAATCGCATCTGGGAAGTCGGGGCCGACACCGTCCACCTCTGCATGCAGGACTACCTCTGGGACGGCATCAAGCGTGATCGGCTGGTCTGGATTGGCGACATGCACCCCGAGGTGAGCACGATCAACGCGGTGTTCGGATTCAACGACGTCGTGCCCGCGTCGCTCGATCTCACCCGCGAGGTGACGCCGCTGCCGAAGTGGATGAATGGCATCTCCAGTTATTCGATGTGGTGGGTATTGATCCACGAGGAGATGTGGCGGCACCACGGCGACCGGAACTATCTCGCGGCTCAGAAGCCCTACCTCGCCGCGCTGCTGGAGCGGCTGGCCGCGCTCGTCGGGCCCGACGGCAAGGAGCGGATCGACGGGATGCGGTTTCTCGACTGGCCGAGCTCGCCCAACCAGCAGGGCGTGACGGCGGGCCTGCAGGCGCTCCTCGTGATGACGCTCGACAGCGGCATGCGGATGATGACGGAACTCGGCGACGATCGCGTGGCGGGCATCTGTCGCGCGGCGGCCGACCGCGCGAGGAAGGTGGTGCCCGAGGCCAACGGCTCGAAGAGCGGCGCGGCGCTGCTTGCGCTGGCGGGGATGCGAGATGCAGCGGAGACGGCCGACGCCGTGCTGCTACCGGGCGGACCTGCCGGCGTGTCCACGTTCTACGGCTTCTACGTCTTGAACGCCCTCGCGAAAGCCGGTCGCGAGGAGGCGGCGCTCGACCTGATCCGGACCTACTGGGGCGGCATGCTCGACCTGGGGGCAACGACCTTTTGGGAAGATTTCGACCTTGCCTGGACGAAGGACGCCACGCGGATCGACGAACTCGTGCCCGAGGGGAAGAAAGACATCCACGGTGACTGCGGGGCCTACTGCTACGAGGGCTTTCGACACAGCCTCTGCCACGGCTGGGCGAGCGGTCCGACGGCGTGGCTCTCACGTCACGTGCTTGGCGTGTCGCCGCTGGAGCCAGGTTTCACGAAGGCCCGAATCGCCCCCGTGCTCGGCGACCTCGACTGGGCCGAGGGCACGCATCCCACGCCGCGCGGGCCGATCCGCGTTCGCCACGAGCGGCGACCCGACGGCTCGATCCGCTCGTGGGTGACCGCGGCCGAGGGTATCGCCATCGAGGCGGTCGGCACCACGCTCATGGCCGTGCAGGGTGCTGGCGGGGGAGGAGGCGCGGGATCAGACGACGGCAAGGGCATCACGCCGGTGGGCCTGAAGTGCGAGTGGCTCGAGGAGCCCGAGGGGATTGGCACCCGCCAGCCGAGGATGTCGTGGCTCGTGACCGCCGCCGACACCGATCGCGGGCAGCGGCAGACGGCCTATCGCATCCTCGCGGCGAGCGAGCCGCGTCTCCTCGAACCCGGCACGGCCGACCTCTGGGATTCGGGCAGGGTGGAGTCGGAAGAATCGCTCGGAATCGTGTACGCCGGCGCGCCGTTGGCGAGCAGTGCCCGCGTGTGCTGGAAGGTGAAGGCCTGGGATCGCGACGGCCAGCAATCGTCCTGGAGCGAGCCGGCGTCGTTTTCGCTCGGCCTCCTCGATCAGGCCGACTGGAAGGGGCAGTGGATCTCCGTCCGCGACGATTCGCCGCTCCACGCCGAACCCGGAAAGCTCCACCTGCCGCCGGCCCGGCACTACCGAAAGCCGTTTGCCACCGAGAAATCCGTGAAGCGGGCGGTGCTCCACGGCACGGCCCTGGGCATCGTGGACTGGTCGATCGACGGCCGCCGCGTGACCGAAGACCTCTTCGAGCCCGGCTGGGCCGATTATCACCGCCGCGTCCACGCCCGCACGCACGACGTGACCGGCCTGCTCACGACGCCGGGGCCGCACTGCCTGGCCGCGACGGTCGCTGACGGCTGGTACGCGGGCTACGTGGGCTATGGCCTGCTCGTCGGCTACGGTCCGCACAAGACGGGCCGAAACATCTACGGCAAGGTGCCGGCGATCCTCTGCCAGCTCGAGATCGAGTATGCCGACGGCACGCGGGAGAGCGTCGTCACTGATCCCTCCTGGCGGGTCACCGGTGGGGGGCCGATCCGTGAGGCCGACTTCCTGATGGGCGAGCGATACGACGCCCGCCGCGAACTCGCCGGCTGGGATACACCAGCGGCCGTCGAGGATGAGTCGATCTGGCAGGCCGCGGTGCCGGCCGAGGCCAACGCGCCAGTGAAGGCGGCCTTCTTCGAGCCGGGGCTGAGCCGCGAGGTGAGCGTGGGCTTCGTGAAGCCGGCCGAGATCGTCGCCTACGCCGCCCAGCCGATCCGGATCACGGAGGACGTGTCAGCCAAGAGCGTGACGGAGTTGAAGCCGGGCGTGTTCATCTTCGACCTGGGCCAGAACTTCGCGGGTGTGGTGCAGCTCAAGGTGGCCGCGGCGGCGGGCACTGAAATCACCCTCCGCTTCGGCGAGATGCTCCATGCCGACGGTCGCCTGATGACGGAGAACCTGCGGAAGGCCCGGGCGACCGACACCTACGTCTGCAAGGGGAGCGGCGTGGAGATCTGGTCGCCGCGGTTCACCTACCACGGCTTTCAGTTCGTGGAGGTGAGCGGGCTCCCCGCAGGCACGCTGCCGCCGCTCGACACCGTGACGGGCCTGGTGCTCCACAACGACACGCCGATGGTGGGGCGGTTTGCCTGCAGCGACGACCTGCTCACCCGGTTCTGGCGGAACACGCAGTGGACGCAGCGGGCCAACTTCATCGAGGTGCCGACCGACTGCCCGCAGCGGGACGAGCGGCTGGGCTGGATGGGCGACGCCCAGATCTACGCCCGCACGGCCACCTTCAACGCCGATGTGGCCGCCTTCTTCACGAAGTGGATCGATGATGTTCGCGAGGCGCAGCGGCGGGATGGAGCGGCGACCGGCGCGTATCCCGATTACTGCCCGTATCCCTTCGCCCACGGCAAGCCGGGGGCCACCTTTGGCACGGCCTGGACCGACGCCGGCGTGATCTGCCCGTGGACGATGGCCCTCGTGTATGGCGACCGGCGGATCGTGGAGCGGCACTGGGAGTCGATGCAGGCCTTCATGGAGTGGCGGGCGCGGCTCGATCCGAAGCTGGAGGGTGTGGCGGCGGGCAACGAATGGGGCGACTGGCTCAACGTGGGCGAAGCCACGCCGACGGCCTACGTGGATCTCTGCTATCACGCCCAGTCGGCACGGATGATGACGCAGCTCGCCTTCCTGCTCGGCAAGGCCGACGAAGGGGCCGCCTATCGCCGCCGGTTCGAGGACCTCGCCGCGTCGTTCCGGCGGCAGTATCTCCGCGACGACGGGACCGTGGCCGTGGACACGCAGACGGCCTGTGTGCTCGCGCTCGAGTGCAACCTCGTGCCGGAGGAGCGCGTCGCCGCGGTGGCGAAGCAGCTGGCCGGACGGATCGAGAACAACGGCTTCCGGATGGCCACCGGCTTCCTGGGCACCAAGGGCATCCTCCCGGCACTCTCGGCCCACGGCCACCACGACCTCGCCTGCCGTCTCTTTCAGAGCCGGCGTTTTCCGAGCTGGGGCTACGAGGTGGACCAGGGGGCCAACAGCGTCTGGGAGCGGTGGGACAGCTTTACGAAGGAACATGGCTTCGACGGGGCGACCGGCAAGAACAACGCCGCCATGAACAGCTTCAGCCACTATGCCTTCGGCGCCGCGATGGAGTGGGGCTTCAAGACGCTCGCCGGCATCGACACGATCGATCCCGGCTACGCCCGAATCCGCATCCGCCCGCGGCCGCCGACGCCGGGTAGCAACCCGGAGCAGGCGGCGATCGACTGGGTGAAGGCCGATTACGACAGCCCCCGGGGGCCGATCCAGAGCCACTGGCGGCGGACTGACGGGGGCATCGAAATGCGGGTGCGGATCCCGGCCAATGCGCTGGCGGTGGTGCACGTGCCGGCCCGGGACGCGGCGGCCGTGACCGAGGGCGAAGGTGGGGGCACACCGGTGGCGGGGGGACGGGTTCCGGGCGTGAAGGTGCTCGAGGCCGGAAACGGTGAACTGCTGCTCGAAGTGGGCTCCGGCGACTACCGGTTCATGGGCCACTGATTGGGCGGGGGGGTGGAGCGAATCGCCCCACCCCACTGGAGCGAATCGCTCCAGTGACTGGTCGCTGGCGACCAGGGGGTGGAGCGATTCGCTCCACTCGATGGTGGCTGGCGACCACCCGCCATCCCCGCTCCGGAACGGCAAGAACGGCAAAAACACCGTAAAATAAATGGTTTTTTCGGGCGGGAGTCTGATTTTTTATTCTTTCGAGGGACTTTGGCACGCAACGTGCATTTCTTATTTGGCAGGACGGGGGCCTCGGACCGTGTGCCAGACCCCCGTGTCCTCCAAACCCTGTCAGGTGCCCTGTGGCGACGTTTGAGTCCATGCAATCAATGCCAGCACTCCAGCCCGTGTTCGCCGATCAGATTCGCGTCGCGGCCGGAGTGCGTGAGATCGTGATCGTTGACGCGTCATGCGAACGGTATGGCGATTTCGTTCAGGCCGCCCAGGCGGGGGAGGTAAGGCTGCACTTCTGCGTGGACGGCACGTCGGCCATCCGGTTGTCGCGGCGGTTTCGGGCTGACGCCTGGCTGGTGGCGGCCGAACTCCCTGACATGTCGGGCTTCGACCTGCTCGACATGCTCGTCCCACACGTCCTCCAAGCCGACGTTGATCCGCTGCTCGGTGGTTCTCCGCTGTCGCTCGGCCGCGTCGGCGAAGCGGCTCGCTCGGGCGTGTTCATCGTCTCCGAGTCGTATCGGGTCGAGGATGAGCAGCGGGCCCTCGAATCGGGTGTGTCCGGCTATCTGGTGCGTCCGCTCACGCTCGACGTGATCAGGCAGTCTCGCGGGTCGGAATGGCGGACGGCGTGAGCCGCAAGGGCGATCATTCCGCTCAGGCTGGTTCAGGAAGCCCAATCGCGTGAGCGATGGGGGCAAGGCG
>JBBAVQ010000126.1:0-8843 GCA_040397625.1 Pirellulales bacterium
TCGCCACCGGCAGCCCCGTGGCCTTGGCCACGAACGGCACCGTGCGGCTGGCCCGGGGGTTGACCTCGATCACGTAGAGCGCCTGGCCGCTCGTGCCGTCTTCACCGGCCTCCTTCTTCACTGCAAACTGCACGTTCATCAGGCCGATCACGCCGAGGCTCTTGGCGAGGCCCGTGGCCGCCGCCTTGATCTCGGCGATCATCTCCGGCGAGAGGCTGTGGGGCGGGATACAGCAGGCGGAGTCGCCGGAGTGCACGCCGGCCTCCTCGATGTGTTCCATCACCCCGGCCACGATCACGTCCTTGCCGTCGGCGATGCAGTCCACGTCCACCTCGATCGCGTCTTCGAGGAAGCGATCGATGAGCACCGGCTGCCCCTGGGCCACGGCGAAGGCCTCGGCCACGTACCGCTCGAACTGCGACTGGTCGTAGCAGATCTCCATCGCCCGACCGCCGAGCACGAAACTCGGCCGCACGAGGCTCGGATAGCCGATCCGGGCCACCTCGCGGCGGGCCTGCTCGAGCGTCCGCGCGATGCCGCTGTCGGGCTGCTTGAGGCCGAGCCGGTCGAGGAGGTCGCGAAACTTCTCCCGATCCTCGGCCATCTCGATCGTGTCCACGCTCGTGCCGATGATCGGCAGGCCGGCGGCGTGCAGGGCCCGCGCCAGATTCAAGGGCGTCTGGCCGCCGAGCTGCACGATCACGCCGTCGGGCTGAATGCGGTCGGCGATGTTGAGGACGTCCTCGCAGGTGAGCGGCTCGAAGAAGAGCATGTCGCTCGTGTCGTAATCGGTGCTCACCGTCTCAGGATTCGAGTTGACCATCACGCTCTCGATGCCCATCTCGCGGAGCGCGAAGCTGGCATGGCAGCAGCAGTAGTCGAACTCGATGCCCTGCCCGATCCGGTTGGGGCCGCCGCCGAGGATCATCACCCGCTTCCGGCCGGGCTCCTTGGGCCGCGTCTCGTCCTCGTCTTCCCAGGTCGAGTAGAAGTATGGCGTCAGCGCCTCGAACTCGGCCGCGCAGGTGTCCACCGCCTTGTAGGTGGCGACGATCCCGCGGCGCTTCCGCTCCGCACGGACTTCGAACTCGCTCGAACCGAGCAGCATGGCCACCTGGCGGTCGGAAAAGCCCGCCTGCTTCGCCATCCGAAGCGTGCCGTCGTCGATCGCGGCGAGCGTGCCGACCGTCCGCAGGAGGCTCTCCACCTCGACGATCTGCTGAAGCTGGTCGAGGAACCAGCGGTCGATCGCGGTGACCTCGTGGATCTCGTCCACGGTGAGCCCCGCCTTGATCGCATACCGCAGCCACCAGACGCGATCGGGATCGGGAGTGGCGATCCTGACGCGGATGTCGTCGATCGATGGCTCGGTGGGCGTGCCCCAGAGATCCTTGGCATCGCAGCCGAATCCGAACGAGCCCACCTCCAGGCCGCGAAGCGCCTTCTGAAAGGCCTCCTTGAACGTCCGGCCGATCGCCATCGTCTCGCCCACGCTCTTCATCTGCGTGGTCAGCCGGCTGTCGGCCTCGGGAAACTTCTCGAAGGCGAACCGCGGCACCTTCACCACCACGTAGTCGATCGAGGGCTCGAAGCAGGCCTTCGTCTTCCTGGTGATGTCGTTGGCAAGTTCGTGGAGCCGCCAGCCGACCGCCAGCTTGGCGGCGATCTTGGCGATCGGGAAGCCGGTCGCCTTGCTGGCCAGCGCGCTGGATCGGCTCACCCGCGGGTTCATCTCGATCACGATCATCCGCCCCGTCGCGGGCTCGACGGCGAACTGAATGTTGGAGCCGCCGGTCTCGACGCCGATCGCCCGAATCACGGCGAAGCTGGCGTCGCGCATCCGCTGATACTGCTTGTCGGTGAGCGTCATCGCCGGGGCGACGGTGATCGAGTCGCCGGTGTGCACGCCGCAGGGATCGAAGTTCTCGATGGAGCAGATCACGACGGCGTTGTCATCGACGTCGCGCATCACCTCCATCTCGTATTCCTTCCAGCCGAGGATCGACTCCTCGACGAGCACCTCGCCCACCGGTGAGAGGTCGAGGCCCCGCTGGACCTTGGTGTCGAACTCCTCGCGGTTGTAGGCCACGCCCGAGCCCGACCCGCCGAGCGTGAAGCTCGGCCGGATCACCGCCGGCAGGCCGATCTCGGCGAGCACCTCGCGGGCTTCGGCGAGGCTCCGCACGATCCTGCCCCGACAGGTCTCGAGGCCGATCTTCTGCATCGTGGCCTTGAAGATCTCGCGGTCTTCGCCGCGGCGGATCGCGTCGGCCTTGGCGCCGATCATCTCCACGCCGTGCTTCTCCAGCACGCCGTGCTTCACCAGTTCCATTGCCAGGTTGAGCGCCGTCTGGCCGCCGAGCGTGGGGAGGACCGCGTCGGGCTTCTCGACCTCGATCACCTTCTCGAGCATCTGCCAGGTGAGCGGCTCGATGTAGGTGCGGTCGGCCGTGCCCGGATCGGTCATGATCGTGGCCGGGTTCGAATTCACCAGCACGACGCGGTAGCCGTCCTCGCGGAGCGCCTTGCAGGCCTGGGTGCCGGAATAGTCGAATTCGCAGGCCTGGCCGATGACGATGGGGCCGGACCCGATCAGGAGGATGGTGTGCAGGTCGTCTCGACGCGGCATGGAACGGCTCTGCGGGGCGGGAAAAAAATCTCCCGAAGGTAGCATCCTCGGCGGCCCGCGTTCAACGAACGGCTACAATCACCGGGCTTCTCTCGACTTCGTCCCCTTGCGATTCAGGAATCCTGCCATGTCGATCCCCACGCCCGCCACCGACGCCATTCGCGACACCCTGCCCGACGACCTCAAGGACATTCGCCTCAACGTAGGGGCCGTCCTGACCGGCGAAAACCTGCAGCCGGCCCAGGCGCTGGGGGTGGCACTGGCGGCGGCGCGGTTCGTTCGCTGCGGGCCGCTCACCGCAGCCCTGGAATCCGACATCCGAGCGGGCCTCGGCGACGCGGCCGCCCCCGTGCTCTCCGACGCGGTCGCCGCCGCCGGCCTGATGGCGATGAACACCGTCTACTATCGGTTTCGCCACATGCTGGGCAAGGAGAGTTACGAGGCCCGTTCCCCGCGGCTGCGCATGAGCCGGATGGCCCAGCCGGCCACGAGCAAGCTCGACTTCGAACTGATGAGCCTCGGCTGCGCGGCGCTCGCCGGCTGCGAACTCTGCATCAAGAACCACGAGGCAAGCCTGCTCCACCTTGGCGCGAGCGAAGACGCCTGTCATGACGCAGTGCGGATCGCCGCGGTGATGAACGCCGCCGCCTGCGGACTCGCGTAGCACAGGTTTGAACCGACTCCCGTAGCACAGGTTTTCAACCTGTGCCTGAACGCCGCAGGTTGAAAACCTGCGCTACGAACACCGCAGGTTGAAAACCTGCGCTACGATCCCGCGAGCTGCCCACCTGCGCTACGATCCCGCAGGTTGAAAACCTGCGCTACGACTTCTCGAATCCCAGCTCGCGGAGATACTCGAGCGTGTAGATGCCGGTGTCGTGGCCGTCGGAAAAACCGATCGAATAGGCATACTGCCCCACCGGCTGCATGCCCGTGACCGCCAGCGGCACGAGTTCTTCGGGCCGCAGCACCTGCAGCATCGGTGCCGGCTGCGGGGCCGACCGCTTCTCCCGGCAGGTGGCGCACGGGCAGGCGTCGCGGAGCAGCTTCGCGGTGTAACGGGCCGTCGCGCCGTCGTTCCAGTCGATCTCGATGGCGTTGCCGTCGGCCGCGGTCCGACGGATCGCTGTCGGCACGGGCTGGTTCGGTGTCATGCGTGTCCTCCAGGCGTGCGCCGCAGATCGACGAATCTCCGCCCCTTGCCTTCGAAGCGCGGCAGGCTGCCGATCGGCACGGCCTGCACGGCGACGCGAAGGCCGAGGCGGATCTTGAGTTCGCGGGCGACCCGATCCGGATCGTCGAGCCGGTCCTCGATGTCGAGCGCGAGTTCGTCGAGGCTCTCGCGGGTCGTGGCCGTGAGCCGGTGCTCGACGACCTCCGGAAAACCGCGGACGATCTCGTCGATGGCCTGCGGAAACACGTTGACGCCCCGGATCACCAGCATGTCGTCGGTGCGACCGAGGATGCCGCCGTCGAGCCGCACCCACGGGCAGGCGCCGGCCTCCACGTCCGCCACCGAGGCCCAGGTGGGCCGCACGACGTCGCCCGTCCGATACCGGATCACCGGCGCTCCGCACCGGCCGAGCGTGGTGAGCACCAGCTCGGCAAGCTGCCCCGGCTCGGCGGCCCCGCCGGTCTCGAGCGCGAGGAACTCCGGATGAAACCACTCTTCGATCACGTCCAGGCCGTCACCGCGATGATCGCCCACGCCCCAGGGGCCCACCTCCGTGGCGCCGGCATGATCGAGCACGTCGGCAGCCCAGGCGGCCGCGATCCGCGAGCGCGTGGCGGCCACGGAGCCACCGGGCTCGCCGGCGACGATCACCAAGCGGACACCGAGCGCGGCCGCGTCGATCTTGGCCTCAGCCGCCACTTCGGCGAGGTGCAGCGCGTAACTCGGAGTCGCCAGGAGCACGCTGCCGCCCGCCGCGCGGATCAACTCCAGCCTCGCCAGGCTCGTCATGCCGCCAGTTGGGATTGCCATCGCCCCGCAGTCGATCGCCGCATCGAAGCCGCTCCAGAAGCCGATGTAGGGCCCGAACGACGAGGTCACGATCACCCGGTCGCCGGCCGCCACACCACCGCGATCGAGGATCGTCCGCCAGCACGTCATCCACCATGCCCAATCATCCGCCGTGTCGTACACCGGCAACGGTCGGCCGTGCGTGCCGCTCGTCTGGTGGTAGCGTGTGTAGCGTTCCGGCCCAAACGTGAGGTTGCCGGGCCGACCGGTGCCGGCCGCCGCCTCGACGAGTTCATCCTTGAAGGTGAAGGGCCAGTCGGCAAGGCGGGCGAGCGAGTCGATACCCTGCGGGTCGGCCACGCGGGAGAGCTTGGCCGCATAAAAACCATTCCGCGGCAACACGTCGCGGAGCATGCTCCGAAACCGGTCGAGCTTGCGGGCCTCGACGGCATCGCGGGCGGGAGAGCGGGCAGGACGGTCGTCGCGGGGCATGCCGCGATTATGGCACGCCGAGCGACGGGATGCCCTGCGATGGCGCGTTTCGCATCGGCGGCTGGAGTCCCTGCATCCCCTGCGGAGGCGGCAGCACGAGCGGTTGCTGGGGCGGAGGCGGCAAGGGCTGCGGGGCATACTGTTGGATCGGCGGCAGCGCGGGGGGCGGGGCCGGCACCGGCTGGACCACCGGTGCGGGCTTGACGACCGCCTGAGGCGCCACGGGAGGCAGGCTGCCCGCGGCGAGTCGCACCTGCTCCGCGCGAGACACGACGAGTTCGGGAGGCGTCGAAGCCGCCGGCTGC
This sequence comes from Pirellulales bacterium, assembly GCA_040397625.1. Taxonomy (GTDB): domain Bacteria; phylum Planctomycetota; class Planctomycetia; order Pirellulales; family UBA1268; genus QWPN01. The sequence goes on from JBBAVQ010000126.1 coordinate 5,390, forward strand.
ATCGCCAGATCGACCACCCGCTCGTCGCGGACCTCCCACGGGATGAGGTTCTCGGTGACGAAGTCGAGCGGGAAGATCTCGTACCACGGGACCGGAAAGGGCTGCCGCACGGTCAGGGTCTCGTAGCCATCCTTCACGAGCCTGATCTTCCGCGTGCCGTAGTAGACAAAATCGTGCGACACCGGCGTGGTGCCAAGCTGGTAGTCGTCAACGTAGACGAGCGCCCCGGGCGGATTCGAGCGAATCGTCATTCGCCGCTGCACGCAGCCCGAAACGGCGACGACGAGGCCGGCGGCGGTAGCAAGCAGGAGAACGCGGCGCATGCGGCGGACGATAGGTGCCGGCCGCGGCCGCCGCCAGACCGGCAGGGCTTTTCCCAGGTTGCCCAGCCGATACCAGGTCGCGAGCGTGCCGCCGGGTGGCTAGACTTGCCGCCTTTCCCTTCTCCCTTGCCCCAATCACCCGCCTTTCCGGGGTTCGACACGTGGGATCCGGCGCCACTCTCGACTACTGCGAACTGACCGACATCGGTCGCCGGCGGGCGAACAACCAAGACTCCAAGGCCGTGCTCGCGCCCTGGGGTACGGAGCAGTATCGCCGCCGGGGCTGGCTGTTCGTGGTGGCCGACGGCATGGGAGCCCACGCCGCGGGCGAGATGGCCAGTGCGCTGGCCGTCGAACACGTGCCGCTCGCCTACGAGAAGACCGCCGCCCGCTCGCCGCCGCTGGCGCTCAAGGCGAGCATCGAGCAAGCCAATGCGGAGATCCACTCGCGGGGCGAGAGCGCCATCGACATGCGGGGCATGGGCACGACCTGCACGGCCCTGGCCCTCCTGCCCCGCGGAGTGCTCGTGGGCCACGTCGGCGACAGTCGCGCCTACCGCATCCGCGGGACCACGATCGACCAGCTCTCCCGCGATCATTCCCTGGCCTGGGAGATGGAGGCGCATCGGCCACCGGGAGCCGACGACCCGATCCCCAAGAACATCATCACCAGGTCGATGGGCCCCCACCCGCAGGTCAACGTCGATCTCGAAGGTCCTTTTCCGGTGGACGCCGGCGATGTGTTCCTGCTCTGCAGCGACGGCCTGTCGGGGCAGGTCGCCGACGAAGAGATCGGCCTGCTGGCGGGGAGCCTGCCTCCCGCGGAGGCGGCGGCAGCGCTGGTGGGCCTGTCGCTGGTGCGGGGTGCCCCGGACAACGTCACGGTGATCGTCGCCCGCGCCGGCGACAACGAGGCGTCGCACGGCGGTGCTGATGCTGTTCCATGGCCGCTCACCGAAGAGGCGCCGGCGACCTCGAACCGCCCTCCCGTGCCCTGGGGCCTGTTGGGGGTGGCAGCCACGAGCCTGTTGGCAGCGCTCGTCGGATACGGTGGCCTCACGACGGCCGCCGCCAAGGAGAGTCTTGGAGATGGCCTGGCCGATACGCTCGCCTTCGCCACTCTGGCGGCGATGGGACTGCTCTTCGTGGGCTCGCTCCTCGCGGCCTTCCTCGGCTCGATCGCTCCAGAAGGCGAAGGCGTCCGCGTGCTGCGTCCTGGGGCGAAGCTGGGCGGCGGCCCCTATCGTTCGTATGGCTGTGCGGCGTCTGCCCAACTGCTCGAGGGGATCATCGCCAGCGTCGAGTCGGCCGCCGATGGCCTGTCGAGCCGCGACCGGGACCGACTCCTCGAGGCCGTGGCCGAGGCTCGAAAGCCCGTCGCAGCCAATGACTTTTCAGGCGCGATCCGGGCGGCGGCGGCGGCCATCGCGATCTATCGGCGGGTGGTCGAGGCGGCCCGCTCCGACGAGACGGCCCACGGCTGACACGGGTCACGCTTGATCTTGAGGCGTTCACGGGGCTCGGGGCTGCCCACGCCCGCCACAGCGGCCCCCTTGGCAAGATCTGCGGGTCGCACGGGTGAGGATGACCGGCTGTGACCTTTCTGCCGATCGTGCGTCGGACGACGGTCGTGCCGAATCTCCGGCCGATGTCACCTCGGGCATCCAACCGGGGAGTCAACTCGATGCGTGGCGGCGCAGCGATGATGGTGGCGGCGGTGATCGGCATGGCCGTGGCCTCGGGGGCCGCCGCCCAGGAAGAGGCGTTCATCGGCCGACCAGGCCAGGTCGGCTCGTTCGAGTCGTTCGACCCGGTGCTCACCGACGACGTGATGACCGGCTTGATCCCCTCCGGACAGGACTGGTTCCTGTTCGGCGAAGGCGACCGCGGCCGCATCTCCGGCTGGCTCGACGGCGGCTTCATCGGCAACTTCGGCGTGCCGCCGAGCAAGTTCAACGGCCCCTACAACGCCGTCGATCGTGCCAACGAGGCGATGATGAACCAGGTTTACTTCATCGCCGAGCGGACGCTCCCCACCGACGGGTCCAACGGCATCGGCTACCGGACGGACCTGCTCTACGGCGAAGACTTCCCGCTGGCCATGTCGCTCGGCTGGGAGACAAACCCCGGCCCGCAGGACTGGAACAGCGGCGAGTACTACGGCCTCGCGATTCCGCAGCTCTATGCCGAGATCGGCAACCACGACATCTCGCTCAAACTTGGCCACTTCTACACGATCGTGGGCTACGAGGGCGTACCCGCCGTAGGCAACTTTTTCTATCAGAAGTCTTACAGCTACCAGTTCGCCGGCCCGTTCAATCACTGGGGCGGCCTCGTGAACTGGAGAGCCTCCGACAACGTGGAGGTCGATGCCGGTCTCGTCAACGGCTGGAACGGCCTGGCTTCGCCCTACAGCGATGCCAACTTCCTCGGCCGGGTCCGGGCAAAGAACGACGACAACACCTTCGCCACGTCGTTCGCAATCGTCAGCGGCAACGAAGGCAACGACTTCTCGCCACTCTTCCAGCCCGCGCCGCCGCTCACCTCGGCCAACCGCACCCGCTACAGCCTGCTCTTCGAACTACGGCCGAGCGACAACGTGGAGTATGTGTTCCACCAGTGGCTCGGCACTCAGGCCAAGGGGCTCGCCGATGGTGGCACCGCCCTCTGGACCGGCATCGACCAGTACCTCTATTACCGCATGAGCAAGACCTGGCTCTGGGGAGCCCGCTTCGAGTGGTTTCAAGACACCGATGGCACCCGCGTGGGCCTGAACCGGCCGAGCAACCCCAACCACGTACCGCTGCCGGGCAACTACTACTCGCTGACGGTCGGCCCCAACTGGGTGCCAACGGGCAACTTCCTGATGCGGCCCTGCTTCCGCTGGGACTTTTTTGGCGGCCCCACGGGCCCGCGTCGGGCCTACAACGACGGCGTGAGCAACCAGCAGACGATGCTCGGCTTCGACATGATCCAGAAGTTCTGACAACCCGCCGCCGGGCCTTCCCTGCCCCCGGCCCTCGTAGCGCAGGTTTCCAACCTGCGGACACAGCCCGCCTCCTCCTCGTAGCGCAGATTTTCAACCTGCGGACACAGCCCGCCTCCTCCCCGTAGCGCAGGTTTTCAACCTG
>JBBAVQ010000127.1:0-8819 GCA_040397625.1 Pirellulales bacterium
ACCTCCCCGAGGCCGAGCAGGAACTCGTCGGCGGCTATCACACCGAGTATTCGGGCATCAAGCTCCTGCTGTTCCTCGTGTCCGAGTTTCTGCACATGGTCACCGCGGCCTTCCTGATCGTGATCATGTTCCTCGGTGGCTGGCACCTCTGGGGCGTCACCGGATCGGGCCCGGTCGAAACGTGGATGGTCGCCCTGATCCGCTTCGCCGTGCTCTCGGCCAAGATTTTCGGGGTGATCCTCTTCTTCATGCTCGTCCGCTGGAGCTGGCCGCGATTCCGGTTCGATCAGCTGATGAATCTGGCCTGGAAGGTGATGCTGCCGCTGGGTCTGGCGAATCTCGTCACCGTGGCGGCCGTCGAGGAGTTTCGGCCGCAGCTGGTGACGGCGCTCGGCGAGGGCGGGGCCAAGGCTGCGGCGATCGCCGTGCCGTGGGCGGTCTTCTTTCTCGGCTGGATCGCCGCCGGCCTGCTCACGCCCTCCGGCACCGACAACACGCCGCTCCGCACACCCGGGCCGCTCGATGCGGAGCACGTGCTCGGATCGCGACCGCACGACCTGGTGGAGGCCTGATGCCATGAAACCGTCCGATCCCTCGATCACCTGGCTCGAAGAGAAGCCCCTCGGCCTCGCCGAACGGCTCTACCTGCCCCTGTTCGTCAGCGGCCTCGCCACCACGGCTCGCCACCTCGTGAGCCCAAAGGTCACGGTGAGCTATCCCGACCAGCGGCCCACGGTGGGCAACCCGCTGATCTATCGCGGCGTGCACCGGCTCAACCGCGATCAGGAAGGCCGCGTGAAGTGCGTGGCCTGCTTCCTCTGCGCCACCGCCTGCCCCGCCCACTGCATCGACATCGTCGCGGCCGAGAGCCCGTGGCCCGATCGCGAGAAGTATCCCGAGAGCTTCCACATCGACGAGCTCCGCTGCATCTTCTGCGGCATGTGCGAGGAAGCCTGCCCGGTCGATGCGATCGAGCTCACGAGCCTGCTCGACCTCACGGGCAAGAGCCGCGAGGAGATGATCTTCGACAAAGAGAAGCTGCTGAGCGTCTACGACATGACGAAAGACGCCGAGCCGATGAAATCGACCGCCATGGGGTGCACGCCGTGATCGCCTCGATCCTGCCGTCGATCTCGCCGGGCACGCTGCTCGCCGGAGGCATCACCGCCACCGCCGCGAGCCTCTGGCTGCTCCTGCCCAGCGGCCGCAGTGGCGCCGCGGACCGGACGGCCCGCTGGCTGGGATGGCTTCTCGGCCTGGTGGCTCTCGCCAGTTTCCTCGCCACCGGCCACCGCCTGGGCAGCGTCGGCGAGGAGGCCGTGTTTCTCACCGTGGCCCTCGTGGCCGTGATCTCGGGAGCCGCCACGGTCGTTTCCCGATCGCCGGTGTATGCGGCGATCTGGTTCGCGATGGCGCTCGCCGGCGTCGCCGGTGTGCTGCTCGTCCTTGGAGGCCAGTTTCTCGGCGTGGCCACGATCGTGGTCTACGCCGGCGCGATCCTCGTGATGTTCCTGTTCGTGCTGATGCTCGCTCAGCCCGCCGGACTCGCCCCCTACGACCGCGTCTCGAACGAGCCGCTGCTCGCCGCGGTGGCGGGTGCTGTGCTTCTCGGCATCCTCTCGCTGTCGATCGGCCGGCTCACCGCCGAGCCGCCCTCCTGCTGCCTGATGAGTGGCACGAAGGCGGCGCTGCTTGCAGGCTCCGGTTCTGCCGCCGAGCCCACCAGCGCGGCCGAGGCCGGCATCGACATGCTCGCCGACCATCACGTCGCCCGCCTCGGCGGCGAGCTCTTCGGCCGCCATCTGCTGGCGGTCGAGGTCGCCGGCGTGCTGCTGCTCGTCGCCCTGATCGGCTCGATCGCGATCGTCTCCCGGGGCGCTGCCGACGCCGTACCGGCCGGCGGCCGGAGGATTGCCCCATGAACCTGCTTGCGGATGTCGTCGCTCCGGCCCCACTCGTCCTCGACGGTCTCGTCGTGGGTGCGATCCTGTTCGCGCTCGGGTTGGTGGGCATCCTCGCCCGCCGCAACCTGATCGTGATGTTCCTGAGCGCGGAACTGATGCTCCAGGGCATCTCGGTGAGCCTCGTCTCGTGGAGCCGTCACCACGGCGACTGGGGTGGTCATGTGCTCGTGATCTTCGTGCTCACCGTGGCCGCGTGTGAAGCGGCCGTGGCCCTCGTCTTCGTGCTTCAGGCCTTTGCCCGGACGGGGCGGCTCGACGCGGCGGCCTGGCAGTCGCTCCGCGAGTCGAACCTCTCCCGAACGATCGACCGGGAGCTGCCCGCCATCGATACCGTGCCGCCGAAGTTCCCGAAGCTCACCCCCGCCGGCGTCGAGCCGGCCGCCGACGAGGACGCCCTTCTCGAACGCGAGCACGTCTGACCCACGCCCCCTCCGGCCACTCCATGAACGACCTCTCCCCCTCGACGCTGCTCGTGCTGGTTCCGCTCCTGCCCCTGGTGGGAGCCATCCTCACGGTCGCGCTCGGCCGCGTGCTCGGCCCGCGTGCCCACCTGCCGGCGGTCGCCGGCATCGCGGCGGCATGTGCCGTCGCCGTGATGCTGCTCTCCGGGATGGCTCGTGAAGTTGGCGTGGGGGCGACCGGCCACGACCACGCGGCCAAGCCCGTGGAGATGGTCACCACGCTCTGGCAGTGGGCGGGAATCGGCGACGCTGCCGCCGCCGGCGACGTGGGCTCGGCCGCGAAGTCGTTTTCGATCCCGGTGGCCCTGCGGCTCGATCCGCTCACCGCCACGCTGCTGGTGATCATCACCGGCGTGGGCCTGCTCGTGGCGATCTATTCGATCGGCTACATGCACGGCGACCCTGGCTATCCACGGTTCTTCGCGCTGGTTTCGGCGTTCGTGTTCTCGATGTCGATGCTCGTGGCGGCGAGCAACTTCCTGCTCGTCTACGTCTTCTGGGAGGCGGTGGGCGCCTGCAGCTACCTGCTGATCGGCTTCTGGTTCACGAAGCCCGAGGCGGCGAAGGCGGCGAAGAAGGCCTTTCTCGTCAACCGCATCGGCGACTTCGGCCTGGCCGTGGCCACGTTCCTGCTCTGGATGACCTACGGCACGCTCAACTTCCACGACACCACCCTCGCCGACGGCACGCTGGTGCCCGGCATCCTCGGGGTGACGCGGCTCGCCGACGCCTCCGCCTACGTGGGCGGCGCGGTGGGCACGGCCATCTGCCTGCTGTTCCTCCTGGCCGCCTGCGGCAAGAGCGCACAGCTCCCGCTCCACGTCTGGCTGCCCGACGCGATGGAAGGGCCCACGCCCGCCAGTTCGCTCATCCACGCCGCCACGATGGTCACCGCCGGCATCTATCTCGTGGCCCGCACCGCGCCCTTGTTCGAGGCCTGCCCCGGAGCCCTCACGCTCGTGTCGATCGTGGGAGCCACCACGGCGCTCGTCGCCGCGCTGATCGGCACGGTGCAGAACGACCTCAAGCGGGTGCTCGCCTATTCCACGATCAGCCAGCTCGGCTACATGTTCGCGGCCCTCGGCACCGGCACGCTGCTCGGCTTCACGGCCGCGATCTTCCATCTCGTCACCCACGCCTTCTTCAAGGCGCTTTTGTTCATGGGGGCCGGGTCGGTGATGCACGCGATGGGGGGCGTGATCGACATGCGGCGGTTCGGCGGCCTCAGACGCGTGATGCCGATCACCGCGGCGACGTTCCTCGTTGGCGCCCTGGCGTTGGCGGGGGTGGCGCCGTTCGCCGGGTTCTTCAGCAAGGATGAGATCCTCGCCTCGCTCCACTCCCGAGGCTGGCCCGACGCCCACGGCGAGCACCACGACGCCGCCCCTGCGGGCGGCCACGCGGCGACCGCCGCAACCTTCCGCTTCGCGAGCGTCTCGCCTGATGCGGCCCAGCTCGCCGGCGGTGCGCGGGGCTCGGCACTCGACGCGCTCAACACCCCCGCGACCTGGCGAATCCTCTTCTGGATGTCGCTCGTCACCGCGGCGCTCACCGCCTTCTACACGTTCCGCGCCGTGTTCATGACGTTCACCGGGCCGACGCGGGTGCCGGAAGAGGCGGGCCACCACGCCCATGAATCGCCGCCATCGATGACGATCCCGCTGGTGATCCTTGCGGCCCTGTCGGCCGTGAGCGGCTGGTGGCTGTTCAGCACGCATTCGCTCGCCTCGTTCCTCGCCTCGACGCCCTCGTTCACCGCCCCTGCTGTCGCCTCGACCGCCACGCCCCCGGCCTTCCACTGGGACCTCGCCATCCAGGGCACGCTCGCCGCCGCCATCGGCATCGTGATCGCGGCCCTGGGTCACCTCGGCCGCCGGAGCGACGGGCCGCAGATGGAGCGTTTCCTTGGACCCTTCGAGACGCTGTTCGCCAACCGATTCTTCTTCGACCAGATTTACTCTGCGGTGATCGTCAAGCCGCTCGAGATGGTTGCCACCCTGGCCGCGATGATCGATCGCCACCTGATCGACGGGCTCGTCGATACGATCGCCCGCATCCCGGTCGCACTCGGCAGCGTCGTCCGGCATCTCCAGTCGGGGCTCGTGCAACGGTATGCCCTGGCCGGTGTGATCGGTACGCTCCTGATCGTGCTCGCCCTCGTCGCTCGAGCCATGGGTTAGAAGGAACTCCTCACGCACGCATGAACGGCTTCAGCCCCTCGTCGCACCTCCTCCTCACGATCGCGGCTCCGCTCGTCGGCGCCGTCATCGCCTGGCTGCTCGGCTCCCGCGGCGTGTCCGCCGTGCGGCAGAGCGCGGCGGTCACCACGCTCGTCACGCTGGCCCTGGCCGCCTGGCTCATCGTTCGTTACCTCGCCGATCCCGCCACGGCGTCGGGTTTGCCCTACGGGCTCGTCGAGTTTCCCTGGCTCACGGAAGGCATCTTTGACGTCCGGTTCTCCCTCGGCCTCGACGGCCTTTCGCTCTGGATGTTCGGCCTCGCCGCCCTGCTCTCGGTGACGGCCGTGTTCGTCAGCTGGGACGCCATCAAGGACCGGCCGGTCGGCTTCTACGTGCTTCTGCTCGTGCTCGAGGCGGCGATGCTCGGGGTGTTCGCGGCACGCGACGTGATCCTGTTCTACGTGTTCTTCGAGTTCACGCTCGTTCCGCTCTTCTTCCTGATCGGCATCTGGGGCCACGACGAGCGGCGGAAGGCGGCGGTCAAGTTCTTCATCTACACGCTCACTGGCAGCGTGCTCACCTTCCTCGGCCTGCTCACGATCGTGCTCTGGCACGCCAACCATGCCGGGGTGGTCACGTTCGACATCGAGTCGCTCGTGGATGGCACGAAGATCCATCCGCTGCCGATGACTGCCGGCGGCGGCTGGCTCCAGATGGTCGTGTTTCTGGCCCTGCTGGCCGGCTTCGCGGTGAAGGTGCCGATCGTCCCGTTCCACACCTGGCTGCCGCTGGCGCACGTCGAGGCGCCCACGGGCGGCTCCGTCGATCTTGCCGGCGTGCTCCTCAAGCTCGGCATCTACGGCTTTCTGCGATTTTCGATGCCGATGCTTCCGGAGGCCACGGCCGTGGCGGCCCCGTGGCTCTTCGGCCTCGGCGTGCTGGGCATCGTCTACGGGGCGCTCGTGGCCCTGGTGCAGACCGATCTCAAGCGGCTGATCGCCTACTCGTCGGTGAGCCACATGGGCTACATCGTGATGGGCCTGTTCGCGCTCACGCCGGTGGCCACCGAGGGAGCAAATCTCCAGCTCGTCAACCACGGCCTCTCGTCGGCCGGCCTGTTCGCGCTCGTCGGCATGATCTACGAGCGGTTCCACACGCGCAACATCGCCAGCCTCGGCGGCATCGCCTCGAAGGCGCCGTGGCTGGCCGTGTTCTTCATGCTCTTCACCTTCTCGAGCATCGGCCTCCCCGGCCTCAACGGCTTCGTGGGCGAGTTCATGATCCTGCTGGGATCCTTCCAGCGGGCCTGGTCGGGCGTGTCGCCGGCCTGGCAGTTTGCCTACCTGGTGATGGCGCTCTTGGCGGTGGCGGGCGTAGTGCTCGGCGCCTGGTACATGCTCTGGGCGGTGGAGCGGGTGCTCTTCGGCGGCTCCCGCGAGCCGCCTCGCGGCGCGGGCCACGGTCACGATGCCGGCCATGCCGCCCACGCTCACGGCAGTCACGGGCATGGTGGTCATGGTGGGCATGGTGGTCATAACGCTGCCGGCTCTGACCACGACCGCTGCGATCTCCGCTGGCACGAACTCGCCGCCGTCCTGCCACTGGCGGTGTTCGTGCTCTGGATCGGCCTCACGCCAGCCACGTTCCTCGCCCCGGCCGCCCCGGCGGTCCGCAAGGCCACCGCCGCACCGGCGGCCGCCTTCGCCGCCCGGATGCAGGCCGAGACCACCGCCACCGTCGCCGGGATCACCACACCATGAATGCCACCTCTCTCGAAACCTTCTCGCTGCTCGCTCCCGAGATCGTGCTGGTGCTCGCGGCGCTCGTGGCGTACCTGGGTGGTGCCTTCGCCGGACTGCGATGTGGCTGGCTCGTGGCGGCCGCCGGCATCGTCGCGGCCATGATCATCACCCGCGGGCAGGCGTCCGACGCCGCCTTCTCTGCCGGCATCGCGATCGACCCCTTCTCGACCTACATCCGCTGGACGGTCCTGGCGCTTGGTCTGCTGCTCTGCCTCGTGCAGTCGGGCGACCTGTTCGCGGCGGCGGTGAGCCGCGGCCCGGGGCTGCATCGGGGTGGCACCTGCGAAGAGGCCGGCACGTTCCTGCTCCTGCTGGCGGGCCTGTCGCTGGTAGGCGTGGCAGGCGACCTCGTGCTCCTGTTCGCCGGCCTGGAGCTGGTCTCGATCCCGACCTACATCCTGCTGGGTCTCAAGCGGACCGACGCCCGCGGTCAGGAGGCGAGCCTGAAATACTTCTTCCTCTCGCTCGTCGCCTCGGCGATCTTCCTCTACGCCCTCGTCTGCCTCTACGGAATCGGCGGCTCCACCGATCTCGGTGCGATCGCCGCCCGCCTCAAGGCTGAGGCGACAGGCCGCACCGTACAGGCGCTGCTGCCACTGGCGATCGGCCTCGGCGTGGTGGGTGCCGCCTTCCGTCTGGCCGCCGTGCCGATGCACTTCTACGCCCCGGATGTCTACGAGGGCACGAGCCCCGGCAACGCAGCGCTGCTCTCGACGCTGCCAAAGGTCGCCGGCATCGTCGTGCTGGCACGCCTGCTCGCCCTCGTCGGGCCCGCAGCCTCGCCCGATCTGCTCTGGCGGATCGTCGTCGTGCTCGCCGCCGTGACGATGACCGTGGGCAACGTCATGGCTCTTTGGCAGACGAACCTCCGGCGGCTGCTGGCCTGCTCGTCGATCGCCCACGCCGGCTACCTGCTCGTCGGCATCGCGGCGGCTGCCGCTCCCTCGCTCTCGCCTCGCCTGCTCTCCACCGGCGGTCTGTCGGCCACGCTCTTCTATCTGGCCACCTATGCGATCGCCACGATCGGGGTGTTCGGGGCCATCACCTATCTCGGCCATCGCTGGCCCGAGTGGACCAGCGGGAGCGGCCCCCGGCCGCCACGTGAAGAGATCACCACCGTGGACGACCTCGACGGCCTCTCGGGCACCAACCCCGTGGCCGCCTTTGCCATCGCGGTCTTTCTCCTCTCCCTCGCCGGCATTCCGCCGCTGCCAGGCTTCTGGGGCAAGCTCGCCCTGGCGTTCTCCGCGCTCGAGGTCGATGGCGCCGCCGCGATCGAACTGGGCAGCCGCCGGGCCTGGTTCGTGGGCCTCGCCGTGCTGCTCGTGCTCAACGCGGCGATCGCGGCCGCCTACTATCTCCGCATCATCGCCGCGATGTACTTCAAGACGACGAAGCGGGGCGTCCAGGCCGATGGCGGCCTCGCCGCCGGCGTGGCGATGCTCGCCTGCCTCGTGCTCGTGGGCATGGTGACGGTGAGGCCACGGAGCCTGCTCACGGCGGCCTCGCGGGCCGGCGAGAGCCTCGTTTCCCACACCGCCGCAGCCCTGCCCGAGCCCCTCGACACGATCGCCGCCCGCTGATGACCGCCACACCCACCACCGCCGCCATCGAGGCGATCCTTGCCGACATCGCCGACCCCGAGACGGGCCGGCCACTCACGGCGATGGGTCAGGTCGCGTCGGTCGTCGCCGATGCGTCGGCGATCGCCGTGACGGTCGGCCTGACCACGCATTCCGCGCTCCTCTGGAACGCCACGCGAGCGCGGATCGAGGAGCGCATCCGCACCGCGTTTCCGCAGGTTGCGAAGGTCGCAGTCACGATCACCCCACACGACCGGCCGCCGCTCAAGCTCGGCCAACTCGGCGTGGAGGCGAAGAGCGTGATCGCCGTCGGCTCCGGCAAGGGGGGCGTGGGCAAAAGCACGATTGCCACCAGCATCGCCATCGGCCTGGCGCGGGCCGGCAGCCGCACGGGCCTGCTCGACGCCGACGTCTACGGGCCGAGCGTGCCGCACCTGGTGGGCCTCTCCGGCCGACCGCAGATCGAGAACGGCAAGATCGTGCCGCAGATGCTCGACGTGGGCCGGTTGCAGATGCCGGTGATGTCGATGGGGTTCATGGTGCCGCCGGGCGAGGCGGTCGTCTGGCGTGGCCCCATGCTCCACGGCGCTATCACGCAGATGCTCCGCGACACGCTCTGGGGCCCGCTCGACTACCTCGTGATCGACATGCCGCCCGGCACGGGCGACGTGGCCCTCACGCTCTCGCAGGCCCTGCCGCTCTCGGGAGCGGTGGTCGTCTGCACGCCGCAGGACGTGGCCCTGCTCGACGCCACCAAGGCGATCGCGATGTTCCGGAAGGTCAACATCCCGCTGCTCGGCATGGTGGAGAACATGAGCTTCTTCGTCTG
>JBBAVQ010000128.1:0-8723 GCA_040397625.1 Pirellulales bacterium
TAAAAACCTGCGGCTACACACTGGCCCCCATCGCTTACGCGATTGGGCTTCCTGACGCAGAGCGATCGTCGTTACAAAAACGGGCAGTCTTGCAAAGCTACAGAGGATGCGCGGGCCGGGAAGGCTGGCGAAGCCGGCTGGCGATGGGGACTGGCTTCGAGAATCTGCTCTCGCGAAAAGCGGCCAGAAAACAAAGAATGCGCGGGATGGATGGGCTCGGGAAAGCTCGCGGCTGCGGATGAGGTGGTGCCGCCGGAGCGGCCTCTGAGCGCGATTGCATCGCCAGCATCGCCAAGGGAGTGGCAGGGTTGTCGTGAACCGTCGGGCAATCATCACCGTCGTCACGCGAAACTACGCCCACTACGCGCGGGTGTTGCTGGCAGGCTGCCGTGCCGCGCACCCGGAAGTCGATCTGTTCGTCTGCTACGCCGACCGCCCGCCCGTCGAATGGCTGGAGACAGTGCCCGGCGTGCAGGTGATCTACGGGGATCAGCTCGGCATCCCGGACTGGCGAACCTTTGCCTTCCAGTACACGCCGTTCGAACTGTCGTGCGCGATCAAGCCGCACATCATGCGGCGGCTGCTCGACATGGGATACCAGGAGGTCGTGTATCTCGATGGCGACATGGCCGTCTACGGGCCGCTCGTGGAGGTGTTCGAGAGCCTGGCCCACCACTCGATCGTGCTAACGCCGCACCTGCTTGCAGCGCTTCCCGACGACGGGAAACGGCCGCACGAGCGGGCGTTTCTGGTGTCGGGCACGTTCAATGCGGGATTCCTGGCCCTGCGTGCCGACGATGTTTCACGGCGTTTTCTGTCGTGGTGGCAGTCGATGGTGGCCCGGTTGTGCTTCGTCGATCTGGCGGGCTCGCTGTTCGTCGATCAGAAGTGGCTCGACCTCGTGCCCGGCCTGTTCGAGGGCGTGCATGTGCTGCGGCATTCCGGCTACAACGCCGGGCACTGGAGCCTCTCGCAGTTTCGCGTTGAACCGCTCGCTGACTCGAGCCAGACGCGAAGCGGCGTGGCCGTGGGCGGCCGCCCGCTCGTGCTGTTTCACTTCAGCGGGATGACTCCGGCGGCACCGAACGACTACCTATCGAGCCAGAACCGGACCAGCCTCGCGGAAATCCCGCCGCTGCTCCGCCTGACCACCCAGTATCACGCCGATCTGGCGGCCGCCGGCATGGCGCGGTGCGAGTCGTGGGGCTGCGAGTTCGACAGCCTCGCCGACGGCACGACGATTCACCCAGCCTGGCGGGAGGCGATCCGCCGCCGGCACGCGGGCTTCATCGGGATCGCCGATCCCTTCGACACGGTCTCCCAGCCCCGGCTGCTCGCCCGATACCGATCGATCGGCCGCGTCGCCGAGAAGTGGCGGCGGGATTGGCGGCTGAGATGGCCACGCGAACAGGGCATCGCGGGGAAAGTCCGCCGGGCCAACAACACCTTCAAGAGCGTGCTGCGACTCTTTCGCAGCGCCAAGTCTGCCTGACCAGGAGAACCCCCATGCCGACACCACAACCCGTGCGAGTGTTCATCGGATCCGGAGAGGCCAGCCTGCTCGAGCGGAAGACGCTGATCCACTCGCTGCGGAAGCACACCCGCCGCCCGCTCGACGTGTATGTCTTCAACGGCACGCACAACTCGATCGAGCACAACGACGAGGAGCCCGTGCTGGCCAACCTCCCGCTCTGGATCAAGTACCGCAACTTCACCGAGTTCAGCAACTACCGCTGGCTGATTCCCGAGATCTGCGGATACGAGGGCCGCGCCATCTTCCTCGACTCCGACATGGTGTGCCTGTCCGACATCGGCGAACTCTTCGACGCCGACATGGCGGGCTGTGCGATGCTGGCCAAGGGGGAGGCCTACAAGGGCGCCAGTGCGTGGGGGATGAGCAACGTCCTCTTCGACTGCAGCCAGTGCCGCTTTCCGCTGGAGGAGATCTTTCGCCAGATCGACGCGGGGCTGTACTCCAACACCGACTTCCACCAGATGACGCCCCGGTTCCTGGAGCATCACCCCTACCGGCTCGGTCCGCTGGATCCCGCCTGGAACTCGTTCGACCGGTTCGAGCAGGGGACACGGCTGATCCACTACACGAATCTCCGCACGCAGCCCTGGAAGTTTCCCGGGCACGTGCACGAGGACCTCTGGTTTCGCTCGTTCGAGGATGCCCGCAAGGCGGGGGTGATCTCCGCGCAGGACATCGACAAGACGCTGTCGCGGGGTTACGCCCGGCAGGACATCCTCGATCCGGTGCGTGGGGCCGTGGCAGGGAGCGGCAGCGGCCGCCGCAAACGATCCTTCAAGCAGTTCCGCCGCAGTGTTCTCCAGGCTCTGGGCTTGAGGAAGCATGCCGCCTGACCGCCCCGCCTCCAGGATCGTCGCCGTCCAGGGCACCGCGCAGCTGACGTCGGCCATCGCCGCGATGCGGGCCGCCGACCGGCTCTCGGGGACGTGCGCCTCGAACCATCTGCTGATCCACAATCTCAGCTGCCCCGACGACCAGGTGGACGAGTTCGTGGAGTGCATCGGACGGCTGGCCCGGCTGGGAGCCGCCTGGCAATCGATCCGCTCCGTGCCAAAGGGGGAGCTCCGCCGCCTCGAGGCCGCGTCGGAGGCCGACTGGCCCACGGCCACGGCCGCGGTGCGGGAGCTGGTCGGGACCGCATCCGTTGACGCCCTGTTTCTGGGGCAAAACCTGCTGTTCCTGAACCACCTGCTCCATCGCGCGTATCCCGGGGCAAGCCGAGCCTGCTACGGCGACGGCGTCGGGCTCAACTTTTCGACCGACTACTATCGTGCCCCGCCCCACGATCCGGGCATCAGGGGCCTCGGGCGGCGGCTGGAGCGGACGATTCGCCGGCGCATCAAGTCGTGGCGGGGCCGGGAAAGCACCCCGCTGGAGCATCCGACCGGCAAGATGGTCGGCCACACCGTACCGTTCGACCGGCACTATCTTCTGCTCGCCAACCTCTTCGACGAACATCTCGACGAGTTCGTGCAGCTCGACGCTGCCGACTTCCGGGACCTGTTCGCGGCCTATGCGTCGGAAATCGATCATGGGGTCGGGCCTGGCGACGACCGGCTCGCCGACGCGTTGCGAAAGGCGTCGAGCGTGGTCGTGCTCCTGACGAGCAACTTCTCGGAGACCGGCCGCATGACCTGCGCCGGCGAGGTCGAGTGCTGCCTCGAGAGCGTCCGGAGGCAAGGCGGCGGGCCTGGATCGCTCCTGGTGATCAAGCCACATCCCCGCGATTCCCACGACAAGATCGGGCGTCTCGCCGCAGACGCACGGAGATCCTTCACGGACGTCGTGACGCTCGACGATCCCTGGACGTTTCACCTTCCGTTCGAGTCGATTTTCGTCCGCTACTTTCCGGCCCATGCTCCGCTGCGGGCAGCGACGCGGGTGGTCTGCACGAGCAGCGCGGCCCTCTCGCTCGAGCACCTCTACGGTCAGGAATGCGAACTAGGCTTCGGGCCGCGGGCGGTCAGGCGGCACTTCACCCACAACTGGCAGGCGCTCCGGTTGCGGCACGAGGCGGATTTGGCGAATGCCGTCCGGCGCGTCCGCGAGCATGCGGGGCTGACGCGGGCCGCGTGAAGTCCGTTGGCATCCGGATGGTGCACTCACAATCACACCCTGCGAAGACCCCGTCCCGGCCGCTCGGCCAGAAACTGAAGCGTGCGGCGTTGGGAGTCACCACGCTCGCAGCCCGGTCGGTCGGGTATTCGTCCGCCGAGGCGGGCTACGTGGCCGCGGAACTGCTGCAGGCCTGCAGCCGGCCGTTCGACCGCGGCCGGGCGGCCGACCTCGATCTCTGCTTCGTGGTGAAGGACGGGAGCGGGGGCTGGATTCTCGAGGCGATCTGCCGGGAGATCGCCGCCTTCTGCGAGGAGCGATGGGCGTTTGCCGGCACGCTCGACCGGCTCCCCCGGGCGCGCCGCTATTTTTTCGCGCACTACCACTTCTATCTGGAGGCGATGCGGAGAAACCCACATCTCTGGGATCGCCCCTGTGCCGTGCTCGTGACGCACCCCAAGGAGGAACGCAGGGACTTTGGCGGCCCCGCCGCCATCCGCGTGCTCTCCCGCGCCAGGCTCATCAGCATGTGCTCGATGTGGAGCGACCTGCTCGTGGAGTTGGGGGTTCCGCCGGGGCAGATCACCCTGGCCCTCGGTGGTGCTGATCCGGCGTTCTTCAAGCCGCACGCCCGCGGCGGTGGCAAGGTTGGGTTGTGCGCCGCCTACTACGACCGCAAGAGTCCGGAACGGATCGTCGAACTCGTTCGCTCCCTGCCCGAGAGGTCGTTCATCCTGATGGGCCGGAACTGGCACCGCTCTCCGGGCTTCGCGGACCTGCTGGCGCTCCCGAACTTCGAGTATCGGGAGGGCGCCTATGCTGACTACCCGGCGTTCTACCGCGAACTCGACGTGTTTGTGTCGCTCGCGAAACTCGAGGGCGGTCCGATCCCGCTGATCGAGGCGATGATGAGCAACGTCGTGCCGGTGGCCACGCGGACGGGCTTTGCGCCGGACCTCATCCGGCATGGCGAGAACGGCTACCTCTGCGACATCGATGCCCCGCTGGCCACGATCGCGTCGCTGATCGAGCTGGCGTCTGCCAACTCGCGGGATGTCCGCGGCAGCGTGGAGCACCTCTCGTGGCAACGGTTCGCCGAACTGGTGCAACGGCAGCTTTCCTCCTGACGGCAGCCGGTTGACGGCAGCATGTCGCCCTCGTCGCCGCGCGCTTGCCATCTTGCCCAGATTCACGGCTGGCAGGCGGAGTAAAGCGACGCCTCTGCGCAACCGATACTACTGCTAGCACCGTCACCGTCGTCATTCGCGGTGGCGGCAGCCCACGCAGGGTTGCTGGGCCTCGGTCAGGAAGTCGGACGCTCGCCCATGGTCGCCACCACCACACCCGGAAGTTCGCTCTCCCGGCACTGGTTCGAGCCCAAGCCGGTGTTTCGGCTGCGGCGGTCGATCCTGCTGTCGAGGCTGCGGCGGCACGGGGGCCGGCGGCTGGTGTTCATCGCCGGGTGCGCCCGCAGCGGCACGTCGCTGCTTCGGAAGCTGATGTCGTGCTTCGACGACGTGGCCGCGGTCGATCGTGAGCGGTCGGTGTCGCACTTCCTCGATCTGGCGCGAGGGCCCCAGCGGACGCTCGTCGTCAAGCGGACGAACAAGTGCTACCGCGACCTGCCGCATCTGCCGGCGTGCGTCGACCTGATCTACTGCGTCAGGCATCCCTTCGACTGCCTGACGAGTTCCCATCCCGAGACGGCGGCGTATCAGGCGTTTCACGTCTCGCAGCGGCGCTGGACCGACGAATACGACAGCCTGCAGCAGCTGGTCGGTCGGCAGCCCAGCCGCCTGATCAGCATCGTGCGGTACGAGGATCTGGTGGGCGATCCGGATAGCGTTCAGGCGGCCTTGGCGTCGTCGCTCTCGCTGGGCGTAACGCATCGGTTCTCGTCAAACCCTCTCGGCATCGAGATCCGGGCCTCGTCGGTGGGCAAGTGGCAGCGCGACCAGCGGTTGCGGGATGCCATCTGCGGCTTCGAGCCGACGTGGCGGCAGCGGATCGCTGAGTTCTGCGGCCAGTTCGGCTACGACACCCACGGCCTGCTCGGTGCCGACTGTGCCCTGCCGCAGGGTGACGAGGCGTTGCACAGGAAGGATCACCATGGCTGACAGGCCTGTCATTTCGATCGTCATGCCGACCTACAACCGGGGTGGCTCGCTGGAGCGGGCCGTCGCCAGCGTCGTGGCACAGACGCATGCCGACTTCGAGCTGATCGTGGTTGACGACGCCTCGACGGACGGCTCGGACGAGATGGTCCGTCGGTTCGGGGATTCGCGGGTTCGCCTGCACCGCTTCGACTCGCGACGCGGGGCCAATCCGGCCCGCAATCAGGGGATCAGCATGGCCCGCGCCGAGCTGGTCACGTTTCTGGATTCCGACGACGAGTTTCTGCCGCATCGCCTGGAGCACACGGTGCAGGTCATGCAGCAGGATCGCCACACGGACGTCCTGCTGAGCTCCTTTCACACGTGCAGGCGCGGACGGTTCGTGCCCAGCACGAATCCCGACACCCGCCTCACGGCCGATGAGCTGGAGCGTTCGCTGATGGCCCATGCCGTGGTGATCGCCGGGTCGGCGATCACCGTGCGACGGGAGGTGCTGACCCGCTGCGGGGGGTTCGCTCCGCACCTGGGCCGCATGCAGGATCGGGAACTGCTCCTGAATATCGCCCGCTGCCAGGCGCTCGCCCGCCGGAGCGGGGCCCGCCTCCTCGCGGCTCCGGATTGGGTGAAGCATCAGTCGGCCGACTCGATTTCGGCACCCGTCTACGGCTTTGTCGAGGCCCTGGGCGGCCTGGTCGCCTGCCATCCACACCTGATTGCGAAATACGGGCCGCTTGTCCGGTATCACGTGGCGCGGGCGATCATCGCGCAGCTGGTGCGGGGACGGCTGGCGGCGGCGCGGAAGATCCAGGGCGAGAACCTCCGCGTGCCGGCCTTCCGGTTCACGCCGGGTGAGCTCGCGCAGGCCTACCTGCAAGGGCGGTGGGCCCGGGCCGGAATCGTCGGCGCCGTGCGTTCCTCGGCGCGGCGGACACCGGAGTCGGTGGGCGATGCTCCGGACACCGCCACCACCTATCGGCTGCCCGAGCGCGACCGTTCACCCTTCCGCAAGGCCGCCTGACGACTCTCCGCCCCGCGGCAAACCCTCGACCCTACCGCCTTCACGCATTCAGACCACGCACCACGCACCAAGGAGCATGACCATGGTATGCAAAGCCCCCGCCGTTTTGGCCACGATCGTCATCGAGTGGGAGAACATCCAGCTTGCCGAGGCCGATCGCTGCTCGAAGATGCTCGCAGAGCTGATGCGGCAGATCGACGCCTATCCTGCCGACGCCGCCGGGACGCCGCCGCAGTTTGAAGTCCTGCTCGTGTTCGACGAGCAGAAGATGACCGAGGGCGACATTCACGAGTTCTGCCGCCAGTGCATCCCCAATGCCGCCCGCCAGGCGACGATCAGGGTCCTGCCCAGCCCGGGCCTCGGCTACTACGAGCAGAAGAACCTCGGCGCCCGCGAGGCCCAGGGCTCGATCGTCGTGTTTCTCGACAGCGACGTGATTCCCGAGACGGGCTGGCTCTCGAAGCTGCTGTCGTCGTTCGACAATCCAGACGTGAACGTGGTCTGCGGCAACTGCTTTCTCGCCGCGGAGGACGTGGTGTCGAAGTCGCTGGCGCTGGCCTGGTTCTTTCCGCTCCGCGAGCCGTCGGATTCGCTGCTCCCGCGGGATTCATTTTTCGCCAACAACGTCGCCTTCCGTCGGCACGTGGCGCTGGCCAACCCCTTCGTGCCGCTTGAGGGCACCTCGCGCGGAGCCTGCCGCATGCTGGCTCGCCGGCTGACGGCCGACCGCGTGGGCCTGTTCATCAACACCGGCGCTCGCGTGAGCCATCCCGCGCCCAACGGCTTGCGGCACCTCGTGGCCCGCGGGGCCACGCAGGGACGCGACAATCTGCTGTTCAACCGCCTGCTCGACCGCGGCTCGCTCGGCAGTTCGCTGGCCCGCGCGTTTCGGCTGCAGGCCAGGGCCTGGCGGCGCATCCTGCTCGAGCACCGGAAGGTGGGGCTCGGCGTCGTCGGCATCCCGGCGGCCCTGGCGATCGCGTCGTTCTACTACGTCTGCTATTTCGCCGGCGACATGCTGACGCGGATCGCCCCGGTCTGGGCGGAACATCACGTCACACTCGAAGGCTAGGTGCGGGGGAATCAATGATCAGGTTTCTCGTGTGCGAGCCGTATCGGCTCATCTATCGACCATTGCCGAAGTGCGCATCCACGACGCTGTTCACGCTGTTTGCTGACCTGGGCGGCACTCGCATCTCGTCGCAGGAGCGCGACAACCTCCCGGTGGTGCGCGGGGTCGCGTCGCCGGGGTACGGTGGCAGCTACGTCGTGAAGTGTCGCGATACCGCCGTCGGCAAGCTGATGCGACGCTATGAGGGATACACGTGGTTCTCCGTGGTTCGCGATCCGTATTCCCGCGTCGTCTCGAACTACTTCAACAAGCTCAATCGCTACGCGAAGCGGTTCGAGCCCCGAGTCTACCTGCGGAGCTACCTCCGCCAGTTCTTCCGCGGTCGGAGGGCATGCACCGGCGTCGAGGCACGGCTGCGCTACATCCAGTCGCGGATTCCGTTCGAGCGCTTTGTGCACGGGCTGCACACGCACGGCGTGGGCTGGGACATTCACACGGATCTGCAGACGCGATACCTTCGCGTCGACGAGATCCGCTACCATCATCTCGTGAAGATGGAGCATCTCGACGCCGGCCTGCGAGCCGTGCTGGTGCATGCCGGTCATCAGGAGACGGGCGACGCCGCGATCGCTCGCCTCGGCTGGCTCAACCGTTCGGCCGCCGCCGGTGCCCACGATCCCTGGACGCCAACGACCCGCGAGATCGTGGCTGCAACCTACCGCCGCGACTTCGAGCTACTTGGCTACGCGGCCTGATGGCCGCGCCTCCGTAGCACAGGTTTTCAACCTGTGTGCTTTCGTAGCACAGGTTTTCCCGTAGCACAGGTTTCCAACCTGTGTGCTTTCGTAGCACAGGTTTTTAACCTGTGTGTCTTTCTGGCCGCGCCGCTCGGGGCTGCCCATGCCCATCGCCGGACGTTCGCTACGGGCA
>JBBAVQ010000129.1:0-8649 GCA_040397625.1 Pirellulales bacterium
CCGAGTGGGCGTGGTGGTGCTGGCGACCGCCATCATCACCGGCATCCTGATCGTGCTCTTCGGCGACCTGCCGTCGCTGGTGCAGGCCACCTATCCATTGAAGATGAGCTTCTCCGACGCCCGGGGCGTGGCGGACGGCACCCCGGTCCGCAAGAACGGCATCCTGGTGGGCCGCGTCACCAGCGTCGAGCTCGACGAGAAGGGGGGCGTGAGCGTGCTGGCCAGCGTCGACTCCTACGTTCCGATCTACAAGGACGAACAGCCTCGGATCGCCACCACGCTCCTCGGCGACGCCGAGATCCAGCTCGTCCCCGGCACGATCAAACCGCCGCGGCAGCGGGTGGGCAAGGACGAGGTGCTCGTCGGCGCCGTCTCCCGCGACCCCTTTGAGGTGTTCGCCACGCTCGAACCGAAGCTCGGCGGGGCCATGCAGTCGCTCGCCGAGGCGAGCGAGTCGGTGAAGAAGCTCTCCGACAATCTCGACCGGATGCTGCTCGGCGACGACCACAAGTTCTCGACGATGGTGCAGAAGACCGACGCGGCCCTCGATGCGTTCAACACGGCGATGGCCAACATCAACGACGTGATGGGTGACCCCCAGGCCCGGGCGAATCTCAAGCAGACGCTCAACTCGCTGCCCGACGTGATCGCCGACCTGCGGAACACCGTGCAGGGGATCGGCGAGACCGTCGACACTGCCGACCGCAATCTCCGCAACCTCGAGGGGATCACCAAACCGCTCGGGGAGCGAGGCGAAGGGATGGTGGCGCAGATCAACACGACGATCGGCCGCCTCGACGAGACCCTCCAGCAGGCGGCGATGTTCACCAAGGCGCTCAACGAGTCGCAAGGCACGCTCGGCAAGCTCGTCCGCGACCCGCAGGTCTACAACGACCTCGCCCAGGCGGCGTCCAACGTCAACCGGCTCACGAAGGAGCTGCGGCCGATCGTCGACGACGTGCGGGTGTTCACCGACAAGATCGCCCGCCACCCCGAGCAGCTCGGCGTGAAGGGTGCACTCGACCGCCGCGCCGGGCTCAAGTAGGCCGGTTGGCGGGCCGCGACGCGGCCGGCACGGGCTCGTCTCCCTTTGGCACGATCCGGGCGGCCTCGGTGGCCGCCTGGGCGCCCGCGATCGCGTCGAGCGCCGCTTCCTTGAGCCGGCCGCCGTACCGCGCCGCCAGCCACGGGATCGCCTGCTCGATCGTGTCGGGCTGGAGCAGCACGAGGTCGCCCTTGCCCACGGCGTCGAGCACGAGCGCAGCGCTGGTCGCCCAGTCGCCGCCCACGTCGATCCGCACCGGCTTGTCGGGCCGCATCGCCTCGCGGACGCCCTGGGCGATCAGCTTCGTGATCTCGCCCGGCTGACGACCGCGAATGTACGCGTCTTCGTAGATCACCACGCGGTCGAAGGTGGCGGCCAGCAGCCGACCCTGGGCGATCAGATCGTCGTCGCGCCGGTCGCCGGCGGCCGAATACACGGCCGTCCGCCGTGGATGCGGAAACTTCTCCATGGCCCCGCAGATCCGTTCCAGCGACGGCACGTTGTGCCCGTAATCGACCACGATCGAGGCGCCGTCGAGGTCGAGCAGATTGAACCGGCCCGGCGAGCCGCCTGAACCGCTCGAGAAGCTCTCCAGCCCCAGTCGCACGAGTTCCAGTGGCACGCCGAGTCGCCAGGCCGCCGCGGCGCTGGCCAGCACGTTCTCCACCTGGAAGTCGACGAGGCCACGGTGCACCAGGGGCACGCGGTCGAGATGCGCCAGTCGCGTCTCGCGGGGCCCGTCGCAGAGCACGATCCAGCCGTCGCGGACCGTGGCCGCCAGGCCGCCCTTGGCGAGGTGCTCGACGATCACCGGATTGGCGGGGTTGGCGTCAAAATAGACCACCTGACCCTTGCACCACTTCTTCATCTCCACGACGAGCGGGTCGGCCGCATTGAGCACCGCCGCGCCGCTCGGGCGGACCGCGGCCACGATCGCCCCCTTCACCCAGGCGATCTGCTCGGGCGTGTCGATCTCGGCGATGCCGAGATGGTCACCCGAGGCGATGTTGGTCACCACCGCCACATCGCAGCAGTCGAAGCCACAGCCCTCGCGGAGAATGCCGCCGCGGGCCGCCTCAAACACGGCCGTGGTGACCGCCGGATTGGCGAGCACGCGGCGGGCGCTCTTGGGCCCGCTGCAGTCACCGGCGTCGATCTGCCGGCCGCCCACCCAGACACCCTCGGTGCAGGTCGTGCCCACGGTGGCCCCGCCAGCGGCGGCGAGGTGGGAGATGAGCCGCACCACCGTGGTCTTGCCGTTGGTACCGGTGACCGAGGCGGTCGGGATTCGCCCGTCGTCGCCGGGTCCGAACAGCGAATCGACGATCGCGGCGCCCACGTTTCGCGGCGTGCCGACGGTCGGCTCGAGGTGCATCCGCAGCCCGGGGGCGGCGTTCACCTCGATCACCACGCCCCGCTGCGATTCCAGCGACTTCGTGCAGTCGTCCATCACCATGTCGATGCCGGCAACGTCGAGGCCCACGATCCGGGCGGCCTCGATCGCCCGGGCCGCAACCTCGGGGTGGACGACGTCGGTGACGTCCTCGGCCGAGCCGCCGGTGCTGAGGTTGGCATTCCGGCGCAGAAACACTTCCCTGCCCGCGGCCGGCACGCTGTCTTCGGTGAAGCCCTGCTCGCGAAGCACGGCCACGGCCACCTCGTCGATCACCATCGGGCTGAGTGACGTGGCATGGTCGCCGCACCGCCGCGGATCCTCGTTGACGCCTTCGACGAGCTGCCGCACCGTCGAACAGCCGTCGCCCACGACGATCGGCGGATGCCGCCGCGCCGCGGCTACCATCCGGCCGCCCACGACGAGCACGCGGTAGTCGCCGCCGGTCACGAACCGCTCCACCACCACCGACGAGTCGATCTCGTTGGCGAGGATCCAGGCCTTCTCGACCTCCTCACGGGTGACGAGATTCACCGACACGCCGCGGCCCTGGTTGCCGTAGCGCGGCTTCACCACGACCGGACTGCCGATCTCCTCGGCCACGGCCCAGGCGTCGGCGGCATCGGTCACGGGCCGGCCCTCGGGGACCGGGATTCCCGACTCTGCCAGGAGTGTTCGGGTGAGTTCCTTGTCCTGCGCGATCGTCTCGGCAACGGCGCCGGTGCGGTCGGTCTCCGCGGCGCAGATCCGCCGCTGCCTCGAACCGTAACCGAGCCGCACGAGCGAGCCCTCCGTAAGCCGCTGCGACGGGATGCCGCGGGCGATGGCCGCCTCGACGATCGACCGCGTGCTCGGGCCGAGTTGCACGTCGAGGAGCACCTGCCGCAGACGCTTGACCTCAGCGGTCACCTCAAAGGGAGTGTCGTCGATCGCGGCCATCAGCAGCCGATGGGCCGCCTGCAGGCACTCGAGGGCGAACTTCTCCTCCTTGTATTCGATCACCACCTTGTAGACGCCGCGGGTCTTGGCCTCTCGCGCCCGGCCGTAGCCGACCGGCGTGCCGGCGAGCGTCTGGAGTTCGAGTGCCACGTGCTCGAGCACGTGGCCCATCCAGGTGCCGGCCCTGAGCCGCTCGAAGAAGCCACCCCGTTCGCCGATCGAGCAGCGGTGCTCGATCATCGTGGGCAGCCACGACATGATCCGCTCGTTGAACCCGGGCAGCGTGTTCGAGGGGAAGTCCTCGAGGCGGCCGAGATCGACCCATGCCTCCAGGCAGGGGAACGACGCCCATTGGTTGGGACCGCGAAGCACCTTGACCGAAAGAATCTCCATGGAAATGTGTGTGCTCTTTTAGACCTGCTGCAGACGCGTGCGCGGGTCTGGTCGTGTGCGCCTCGTCCAGCCGCCGGACAGTCCGGCGGGTTTCGCTGGAGCGGAGGTCGCACGGGTTACAACGGCACGGCGCAGGCGCGTCGCCCACGACATGCTGTCCGCCAAGGCGGACATCCGTACGAACCCGACGGTGGAGGCCGTCAGGGTGGCGGCTGGCAGTCCGGCGCCGCGGGAGAGATGCCCCCGGCGAAGGAGCTCTTCGCGGACGGGCAGGAGAACAACGAAAGGCAGAAACGAACCGTCAACCGACCGGCCGAAGTGGCCATGGGACGAAAAAGTTCCTACACCGCGAGGCCGGATGGTAACGCCGCACGCCACACGGACGCGCGTTCGCTTGCGATACCCGTTCCTCGCGGCACCATGATTCCAACCGCGACGCCGCCAGGAACAGACCTGTCGGCCACCGCATCGAGGCATCAGTCGGCCCCGGAGACCGGGAACCGACTTCGCAGATCGATCGCCAGAGTTTACGCTTCCGGGCGGCGACTGCGAACTTTTTTTCAACGTCTCCAGGACAATGCACGTTCCGTGCCAAAAGCCATGTGGCCGCCGTCCCGGCGGCACTGGTGGCTGATTTACGGCATCGAGGGCAAACCCGGGGGCCGGGTGCACGGAAAGATTGACCGAGTGGCGTGGCAAAATGGCGGCGGTCGAGGCGGGCTTTTGGAAAATTCTACAGGCGGGCGACTGACGGAGCCGAGACGCGCTCTCCATCAATAAAACACGACCGAGTGACGGTAATCTAGGCATGTTCGGTAAGCCACGCAAATTTCTGTTGCCCGACGCCGAACGCCCCTCCCAAACCAGCATGAACCGCTGAAAGAAACGCTTTTTCGAACCTTTCCCTCCGGACCAGGGCACCATGCCGGGTCTTGCCTTCCATGCCCCCCATGCCCCAAGGATCAGCCTCCAGCGAGCAACCCCCCTCCTCCACCCTCCCCTGGGCGGCGGCGGCCGTGGACCTTCTCCCCGGGGAGGCCGTCTTGGCCGCGAGCCGGTTTGATCTCGATGCCAGCCTCCAGTTCAGCGATGGCTGGATCGTGCTCACCACCAGGCGAGTCATCGGCGACCGGCCGGCGTCGGCCACCCACCCGCTCACCGGGTCGGGACCGTGGGTGTGGACGATCGGGCCCACCACTCGCCTCGACGTGCAACTCCGCTCTGCCGTCGGCCGTGTGGAACTCTCCGAGGGCGACCGCATCGTCGCCCGCTGGTTGTTCACGCCTGCGAAAGCCGACGCGATCCACGTGCTGGAGGATGCGTTCGACGCCCGCGTCGCCGGCCCCGACGGACTGACCCAGCCCGAGGGAGTCCGCAAACCGGCAGCAGCCAGCGCCGACGCCACCAGCGAGGCCGAGGAGCAGCCCGCGCCGGCTCGGGGGCTCGACGACGATGACGGTGGCACCGCGTCGTGGCGGGCCCTGTTCCGCGTGATCTCATTCGCCAAGCCGCACGCCGGCATGGCCATCCTCGGCGGGTTGCTCTCGCTCGCCAGCACGACCGCGGCGCTCGTGCCCCCGTATCTCACCATGCCGCTGGTCGATACGGTGCTGATCCCGAGGCAGAACGGCAAGGACGTGCCCTTCTCGCTCGTCTGGTGGTATCTCGGCGGCCTGCTCGCCGCCGCACTTGCGGCCTGGCTGCTCTCATGGGTGCAGACCTGGGTGCTCGCCTGGGTGAGCGAGCGGATCGCGGCGGGCCTGCGGACGCGAACCTACGCCCACATGCAGACGCTCTCGCTCGACTTTTTTCAGGGGAAGCGGACGGGGGACCTGATGTCGCGGGTGGGCAGCGACACCGACAAGATCAACGTCTTCCTGTCGGTGAACCTCATCGAGTTTGCCTCCAACGTGATGCTGCTGGTGCTCACGGCGACGGTGCTCATCTGGCTCAATCCGCTGCTCGCCGTGCTCACGCTCGTCCCCTTCCCGTTTGTCGTCTGGCTGATCTACGCCGTCCGCGAGCGGCTCCGCCGGGGATTCTCCCGGGCGGCCGTGGCCTGGAGCGACATGACGAGCGTCCTGGCCGACACGATCCCCGGCATCCGCGTCGTCAAGGCCTTCGCCCAGGAGCGGCGGGAGATCGACCGGTTCGTCTCCGCCAACGAGCGGGTGCTCGACGCCAACGACCGCGTCAACGTGATCTGGTCGTTCACGGGGCCGGTCGTGAGCCTGATCAGCGAGATCGGCCTGCTCGTGGTCTGGGCCTGCGGCGCGTGGCTGGTGTTCATGGGCGGCGTGACCGTCGGCGGCCTGACCGCCTTCCTCGCCTACATCGCCCGCTTCTACGGTCGCGTCGAATCGATGATCCGGATGGTGCCCGCCACACAACGGGCGGCGGCGAGCGCCCAGCGGATCTTCGAGATTCTTGACTGCAAGCCGACCGTCGCCGAGGCACCGCGGCCGGTGAAACTCGGCCGCGTCGAGGGGCGGATCGAGATCTCGGGCGTCCACTTCCGCTACGGCGCCCGCGAGGTGCTCCACGGCGTCGATCTGGTAATCGAACCGGGCGAGATGATCGGGCTCGTCGGCACGAGCGGCTCCGGCAAGTCCACGCTTGCCAACCTCGTCTGCCGGTTTTACGACCCGTCGAGCGGCTCGATCCGCGTCGATGGCGTCGATCTCCGTGACGTCGACATCGCCGACTACCACCGCAACCTCGGCTGCGTGCTTCAGGAGCCGTTCCTGTTCTTCGGCACGATCGCCGACAACATCGCCTACGGCCGGCCGGATGCCCCCCGCAACAAGATCGTCGAGGCGGCCCGGGCCGCCGGCGCCCACGACTTCATCCTCTCGCAGCCGCTGGCCTACGATTCCCGCGTGGGCGAGCGGGGAGGCGGCCTCTCCGGCGGCGAGCGGCAGCGGCTCTCGATCGCCCGGGCGCTGCTGGTGGACCCGCGAATCCTCGTCCTCGACGAGGCCACGTCGAGCGTTGATGCCGAGACGGAGGCGATCATCCAGGCGGCGATCGACCGGCTCGTGACGGGCCGGACCACGATCGCGATCGCCCACCGCCTCTCGACGCTTCGGCGGGCCAACCGGCTCGTCGTGCTCGACGCGGGACGCATCGTGGAGGTGGGCACCCACGAGGAACTCCTCGCCGCCGATGGCATGTATGCCCGGCTCTACCACGCCCAGATGAAGGCGGCCGAGGAGGCCGCAGCTTCGGCCTGACGCCAGAACCTCCGTCCTGCCCCACGACACACACCATGCACGCCTCCGACTCCACGACGATCTCCGGCATCTCTCCCGAAGGCTGGCGGATCGAGCGGCACGACCATGGCCGGCTCGATCTCGTCGATGCGCACGGCACGCGGCACCACGACGTGGACGTGCTGCGGGCATTCCCGGTGACGGCGGCCGCGGGCCCGGTGGCGATCATCGCCGCGAACGGCGGCGAACTCGCCTGGGTCGAGTCGCTCGCGGATCAGCCGGCGGAGCTCCGCACGCTCCTGGAGCGGGAACTCGCGCAGCGGGAGTTCCTCCCGGTGATCGAACGAATCGAGGCCGTGTCCGATTCCGAGCCGTCGGAATGGTCGGTGATCACCGACCGCGGCCGACACCGGTTCAAGGTGGCCCACGTTGACGACATCGCCCGGCAGGCGGACGGCGGCGTGTTCATCACCGACACATTCGGAATGCGATACCGGATCCCCCGGGAGTCGGCGCTCGACGCCACGAGCCGCCGCCTGCTCGACAAGCTCTCGTAGGCCGCTCTCCTCGGCAAACCGACCGGCCGTGAGGCCGCGGGCTCCTCGCCGGCCGCCGCTCGGGCTGGCCCTGAGCCCGATGCGAATCAGAAAGGCACACCGGGGAAAGACACACGGGTTGAAAACCTTGTGCTACGGATGCGAAGCGGAAAGACACACAGGTTGGAAACCTGTGCTACGGGAGGCAGCGAGGGGCTGCCCGTGCCCCGGGAGACGGCGTTGCTGACGAGCGCAGCCATGGATGGCGAAGCGAAGTCAGCATCGAGCGAGTGAAGGCCTGGAAGGCCGCAACGAGCGTCCGGCGACGGGGCATGGGCTGCCCCGAGCGGGGGCGGCACGCCGGGCGACGCGGAACTCGGGCTCGATGCCGGAAGATGGGCCGGTTGCACCGTCCGTGCGGGACAGGAGGGCATTTTTTCGGGAAAAAACATCGATTTTTTCTCAACAACCCGCTTGTGGGCTGCGTACATCGGATTAGTCTCGAAGGGTCCTTCCTAGGAGAGAACCCATGTCCGCGTCCGGTGCCCGCTCGCCCCGTTCGAACTTTCTCCGCCGCCTGCAGTCGCTCGCCTGCGCCGGCCTCGTGCTCGCGCCCCAGGCCCCCGCGATGCGATTCGCCACCGCCGAGTGCGGCTGCGGTGCCGCCCCTGCGCCAGCCGCCGTCGCGGTGCCCACGCAGACCTATCGCCTCGACTACCAGACCGTCTACGACGAGCGTCAGGTGACCGCCGAGCGCGTCAGTTACGAGACCGTCTACGACACGAAGACCTACACCGTGCAAAAGCCGGTCTGGGAGACGCAGACGCAGGAACGCCGCTACACCGTCCAGAAGCCGGTCTGGGAGACGCAGACCCGTGAGGAACGCACCACGGTGATGAAGCCGGTCTACGAGACCGTGATCGAAGACCGCAGCTACGACGTCACCCGCGACGTGGTCGAGACGGCCACTCGCGACGAGCAGTACACCGTGATGAAGCCGGTCTACGAGACCGTGATGCAGCAGCAGGTTCAGGTCGTCCGCAAGCCGGTCTACGAGACGAGCGAGCGGGAGCAGGCCTACACCGTCACCGAGCCGGTCACGCAGATGCGGACGGCCTACTCGGTCGGCAG
>JBBAVQ010000130.1:0-8596 GCA_040397625.1 Pirellulales bacterium
GGCCGCTGCATCCCTACACGATCGGGCTGCTCGCGGCCCGGCCCGATCTCGACGCCGCCGGCGGTGACCGCCGGCCACGGCTGACGACGATCCCGGGCATGGTCCCTCCGCCGCAGGCGTTCCCCGCCGGCTGCCGCTTCCACCCACGGTGCGCGTACGCCCGTACCAACCCGACCGATGGTCCGGCCTGCGGCGGCGGCGTGCCGGACCTCCACGAGATCGAGCCGGGCCACTTCGTCCGCTGCCACTACGCAACCCGGCTCGGCGATCCACACCGATCCGAGGTGGAGGCCGCGCCCGCATGACGTCGCCCCCCACCGAACCGCTCGTGCTCGTCGAGGATCTGCGGACGCACTTTCCGATCCGTAAAGGCCTGCTCCGCCGCCAGGTTGGCGCCGTGCGGGCCGTTGACGGCGTGAGCTTCTCGATCCCGCGCGGCCGCACGCTCGGCCTCGTCGGCGAGAGCGGCTGCGGGAAGACGACCGTCGGTCGCAGCATCCTCCGCCTGGTCGAGCCGACCGGCGGGCGGATCGTCGTCGCCGGCCATGATGTCCGCACGCTCGGCGGCGCTGCGCTGCGGGCGCTCCGCCGGCGGATGCAGATCGTGTTCCAGGATCCGTACGGCTCCCTCAATCCCCGCATGACCGTGCGGAGGATCCTCGAGGAAGGGCTCATCGTCCATCGCATGGGCGACGCGGCCGACCGCCTCCATCGCATCGAACAGGCCCTCGACCGCACGGGCATGCCCGCCGCGGCGCTCGAACGCTATCCCCACGAGTTCTCCGGCGGACAGCGGCAGCGGATCGCGATCGCGCGGGCCCTGGTGCTCGAACCTGAGTTCGTCGTGCTGGACGAGCCGATCTCCGCGCTCGACGTGTCGATCCAGGCGCAGGTGCTCAACCTGCTCGTCGACCTCCGCGAGCGGCTCGGCCTGACGTACCTCTTCGTATCGCACGACCTGGCGGCTGTGGAGTACGTCGCCGACGAGGTGGCGGTGATGTACCTCGGCCGGATCGTGGAGCACTCCGCTGCCGCCGATCTGCGCCGGGTCGCGCTGCACCCCTACACGATCGCCCTGTTTTCGGCGGTGCCGTCGGTCGACGTGCACCGGCGGCGGCGGCGGATCGTGCTGCCGGGCGACGTGCCCAGCCCGGCTCGGCCTCCATCCGGCTGCCGCTTCCATCCGCGGTGTCCGGTCGCCGAGGCGGCCTGTCGAACGGTCGATCCGCCGGCAACGCGGGTCGGCGGCCACCTTGTCCACTGCCACGTCGCGGCCCGCGAACTGGAGCGATGCGGAGGTGATGCGGCCGCTGCGGCCGAACGAATGGCCTCCGCAATGGCGGCGGTCCCAGCCGCCGAGAGCGTGCTGGCGGCGGTCCCTCCCGCCGCGATAGGATGAGGTGATCGCGTCGCCACTTCAATCATCGCAATCATCGCGTCGCCACTTCGATGATCGGCCACTTCGCCGGAGGGTTTTGCATGTCAGCACCGTCATCCGTCCGCCCCACGCGTGTCGCGGCCTTGCTCGTCGTCACGCTCGTCGCAGCCACGGTCGCCGTGCGGCCGGCCGCTGCGCAATCGACGGAGGGCCCTGATCCGACGGGCGGCCTACGGAGCCGCGGCATGGTGCCGGGGCTGAAGGGCGCCGAGCCGGGCACGTCCCGTGAGGAGCTCGTCCGCCAGTGGGATCTCGACGGCAACGGCACGATCGACGCATCCGAGGCGTCGATCGCACGGGCGCGGATGCGACGCAGCCGCCTGGAGGCCGAACTCGACAGCGGCATCGATCCCGTGACGGGCAAGCCGCGGATCATCACCGATCGCGAGCCGACCGATGAGGAGCCGCCCGCCGGAGCCAACCCTCAACCCGACACGCCGCCCGAACCCCGCAAGCGATCAACCGAACAGCCCGCGCTGCCCGGCACCCGCGTGCCCGACTCGACGCCGGTCGCCTCCGGGTCATCCGGCCCGACCGTGCCGAAAACGCCGACGCCGTCGGCGGGCGATCCCGAACGACGGCCGCTGAACAAGCAGCCGTCGTGGGCACCCTCGCGACCAGGATCCGTCACCGGCGGCATCCGCGCCGGCGCACCGGCGGCCCGACCGGGCTATGGCTCGATCGGCCCGAAGCCCGATCTCAACGCCGGCATCCCGATTCCCGACACGAGCCGGTCGGCGGGTTCCCGTGTCGGCGCTCCGCGGGGTGGACTGCTGCCCTCCTCGCGCCTGCCGCTGGCCCCACGGCCGACCACGCCCTCGGCTCCGGCGCCGCGACCGCCGCGAGTGACCGCCGATGACATCGGCGGCTTCTGAAGACCGCCCGATGCGCGACGCCCTGCAACAGCCGCTCGTTTTCTGCTCGCCCCTGCGCTACGTGCAGGGCCCCGGACTCTCGCGACGCCTGGCGGCCGAAATGCAGGCCGTCGATCTCGAGGGGCCGGTGCTGATCTCGGCCGGCAACGCGGCGATCGCGAGCCTCGCGCCGGCGTGGGCCGCCTCGTTCGCCGAGGCTGGATGGGCCCATCGCGTGCTCGCCTTCGGTGGCGAGTCGAGTCGTCGCGAAATCGAAGCGATCACCGCCGAGGCCGCGGGATTCGCCGCACGGGCGATCGTCGGCGCCGGCGGCGGCAAGACTCTCGACGCGGCGCGGTCCGCCGCTGCCGCGCTCCGGCTCCCGTTCGTCTCGTGCCCCACCGTCTGCTCCACCGACGCGCCCACCAGCGCGCTGTCGGTGATCTACGCCGAGGAGGGCCCGCGCCGCGGATCGGTCGAGTGTTACGAGATCCACCGCCGTTCACCCGATCTCGTCCTCATTGACACCCGCGTGATCGCCGAGAGCCCGCCGCGCTTTCTGGCGGCCGGCATCGGCGACGCGTTGAGCACGTTCTACGAGGCCCGGGCCGCCGTGGCCGGTGGCGCGGCGAACATGCGCGGCGGCCGCTCGACCCTCGCGGCACTCGCGCTGGCGCGGCTCTGTCGCGACGTGGTGTTCGAACACGGCGCCGCCGCGCTGGCCGCCTGCCGAGGCCGCGTGGTCACCGAGCCGTTCGAGCGGGTCGTCGAAGCGGCCACGCTGCTCTCCGGGCTCGGCTTCGAATCGGCGGGGCTCGCCGCGGCCCACGCGGTGCACAACGGCCTCACCGCAATCCCCGCGACGCACCAGCTGCTGCACGGTGAGAAGGTCGCCTTCGGAACGCTCGTGCACCTGATGCTCGAGGCGACGCAGTCGCCGGCCGAGGCGGCCCGGGCGGAGGCAGACGCAGAGGCCCGGCGCGTGGCGGCATTCCTCGTCGGCGTCGGCCTGCCCGTCACGCTCGGGGAACTCGGCGTCGACGCCGCGGACGCTGGTGCCATCGCGGCGATCGCCGAGCGGGCCACGGCCCCGGGCGAGACGATCCACGGCATGCCGTTTCCGGTCGATGCCGCGGCGGTCGTCGCCGCGATCGCGGCCGCCGACGCCGTGGGCCGTGCCGCCCGCGGAAACCCGCCGGCGTAGGGCAGGATCCCGACCGTGGAATCCGAGACGCGGACGCGGATAAACTCCACGCTCTCTATCCAATTCATCGTCTGCTCGGAGCCACCATGTCGATCGTCGCACTCGTTCTTCGTCACCTGTTCTGCCTCGTCGCGCTCTCGCTGGCCGGGTCTGCCTGTGCCGATGAGTCATCGATCCCGGCGGCGCCCGACCGCGACGATCCGCCGCGGGTGTTCGTCAGCGGCGTAAACGACGACTTCTCCGAGACCCGCGCCGCCATCGCCGCGGCGAAGCAGAGGAACGGCCGCGATTACCGGGTGGTGGTGGTCGACTCGGCGTCGAGCGCCGAAGACGCTGCGGCGCTCCTCGAGAAGGTGGTGGCACGCTGGCGGGAGGAATCAGCCCGCGCCGAGGGTGGCTTCAATCCTGCGGGCGACGTCACGATCGTGCTCGACGTCGGCGACCGTCAGATCGCCATGGACGTTCCGTGGGCGCTCGAGGCCTCGGCCGGCCTCGATCGCGCGACGCTGGAACGGGAACTGATCGCACGCACGTTCGTCCCCCGCGCCAAGGACGGCATGTTCGACGCCGGGATCGCCGAACTCGTCAACGCGACCGAGCGGTGGGTGCAGGACACGGCCGACAAGAAGCGGCAGAAGGCCGAGGCGGCGCGGATCTTCACCACGCGAACCCTGCCCCTCGGCCTCGCCGGACTCGGAGCCGCGGGCCTGCTCGGCGGGCTGGCCGTGCAGTGGGCGCGGCACGGCAGCCGGCTGCGGGCCGCCCGCGAGAAACTCGCCACCTTCAAGGCGGAGGTCGTCTCCCTCTCCGACCTGCTCGACGGCCAGCAGGAGCGGCACCGGATGCTGCCCCACTCCGACCCCGACTTCGTGACGCCCATGCAGGGCATGACCCGATCCACCTACGACAATGTGCAGGGCGCGATCCGCCGCTACCGCGAGCGCTGGCTGAGCCTGATGGAGGTCTGGGAGAAGGCGGAGCAGAAGATCGGCACGGAGTGGTTCCTCGGCACCAATGCGGCCGAGGAGGCGATCGCACTGCTCGACTCGGCCGAGGCCCGTCCGCCGCTCGCCGACGTGGCTGCCGAGTGCAAGGCGCCGCTCGACGCCCTCGAGGTTGCGCACGAGAAGGCCCGCGAGTCGACTGCCACGCTCGACGCCGAACTCACCGAGGCCGCCACTCGACTTGAAGCGGTCGCCCGCCGCGGCCGGTCGGCGGCGGTGTTCCAGGCGGTGCTCGCCGACGTGACCCGGGGCCGGACCCAGGCCGGCGCGATCGTCGAGAGCGATCCGGTTGCCGCCCGCGGCGGCCTCGAGGAGGCCCGCGGGGTTCTCGAAGCGATGCTCGGGCGACTCGACGCGCTCGAGGCGGCCGATGACCGACGGCAGCGGGCGGTCGCGCAGACCGCTGAACTCCGGAGGAAGGTTGCGGAGCGCCGGGCCGAAGGCTGGCTGCTCGCCGAGCCGGGCGCCAACCCCGACGACCGGCTCGACGCCGCGGCGAAACAGGCCGAGCTCGCCACCCAGCTGCTCGACGCGGGCGAAACCGAAGCGGCACTCGTGCACGTCGAGCGCGCCGAAAAGTCGAACGCCGAGGCTGCGGCACTCATCGAAAGCATCGCCGCTGCCCGCGCCAAGGCTGAGGAACTCCTGCCGGCGTGCGCCGCGCGGGTGGAGGCTCTCGTCGCCCGACGCCAGGCCGCACTCGCGGCGACCGAACGGCTCGCCTCGCTCTACGCCGAGAGTTCCTGGTCCGACGTCGCCGAGAACGTGGCCCGGGCGGACGACGGCCTTGGCCGCGTGCGGACGCTGCTCGAGGAGGCCCGCGCCGCGGCCAATCCGGGCGTGCAGCACTACTTCCGCGCCGTGGCGCTCCTGGAAGAGACAGTCCGTCAGGAAGACTGGGTGGAGGGCTGCCTCGCGGGCATCACCGACCGGCTCGCCGAGCTCGAGGAGCTGCGGGGCGTGCTGCCCGGCAAGCGCGACAAGGCGGCCCAACGGGTAGCGACGCTCGAACAGCAGCTCCGGCGGCAGCGGACGGACCGCGTCAGCGCCAACGAACGGTGCCGCGAGGCGGCGCGGATCATCGAGGTGGCCGACGGCACGATGCGCGTGTCCCGGCCCGACCTCCGACAGTCGGCCCAGCTGATCGACGCGGCCGACACCGCGGCGGCCCGCGGCGAGGCGCTCGCGGCCGACGACGACCGGCTCGCGCGGCAGGCGGCGAACGACATCGACGAGACTGATTCACTCGTCCGGCGGGTCTCGGCCTGGTATGCGGAAGGCGTGCAGGCCGACGTGCGTTCGGCTGCGTCCGCGGTCGACACGGCGCGGTCGCTGCTGGAGCGGCAGCGATACGAGGACGCGATCCACACCGCGGCCGAGGCATCGCAGCAGGCGCGAATCGCCTACGCGACGGCGACCGCGGAGGCCGACCGCCGGCGCATCCGCCGCCAGCAGGAGATCCAGCGACGGCAGCTCGAGGAGTCGTTCGCGCGGATGTCGCGAGGCGCCGGCCCGTGGGTGGTTCGCCTGCCCGGCGGCACGTTCACCGGCCCGGACCCATGGCAGACCATGACGACCCAGCCGCGGTCGTCGACCTCCGCCGGCGGGAGCTGGTCGCGCGACATCGCCCAGGTGGGCTGGTAGGGCCCGCCGTCAGCGGAGTTCGATCGGGGTCACGTCGAGCCGGCCGACCTCGGCCGTCGGCCTGATGGCGGCCGTCCCGCCTGGCTGATGCCTCTCCAGCATTCGCTCCATGTCGGTCACCCGGTCGCGAACCGCGATGGGCATCCGGCTGCGACCCTCGGGCGTGTCGATGGTGTCGTTGAAGACGACCCGGCCCTGCGGGTCGGAGACGATCAGCCGCGTCTCGTCGCCGCTCATCAACCTGATCTGAAAGTCGGGGTCCTGCCGCACGAGCGTCTCGTCGGCAAGCCGCCGCAGCCGTGTCGCATCGATCGGACCCTGTTTGGGGAGAGACTCCGCCACAATCGCCAGGCTCGAGGCGGTGGGCCGTAGGCCGCCATTGGCTGCGGTTCCGCGCTGGGCCCGCACGGCGACCGGAGCGCCGTTGGCGATCGGGATCACCACCTCGCGGCCGCCCCGCAGCACCGTGCAATCGAGCGGGGCATCGGGCTCGGCCGACTCGAGGAGCGCATCGAGCTGCTCGGGCAGGAGCAGCAACTGGTCGTCGAGTTTCACGAGCACGTCGTGCTGGACGAATCCGGCGCGGGCGGCGCGGGATCCCGCGGTGACGCCTTCAACCACCAGCCCTGCCCCACGCTTGATCGCCAGTTGCTGCCGCAGAACGGCCGAGGCCCGCGTCAGCGTCAGCCCCAGGCTCGCGAACGTCGGCGGACCGCTGGCGACGCCGCCCGCCGGCTCGAGGTGCGATCGGGGCGGCTCGGCGGCAGTCGCTCCACAGAACGGCACGGCGGCCAAGGCGATGCAGAGACCCAGATGGAGCCACGACGTCGGGACGACTGGTCTGCTCATAGTTGCACGACACGCACTGGATCATGGACCGGTGGCGGGGCATCTTCCTGCCAACGCCTGAGCCGGGATATGTGACGTTTTTGCACCCCGCACGCCAGACGACTCTCGCCGCTGTCAGACGAGACCGACCTGAAAGCCGGAAGCTGGGCAAGCAGGGCGGCGCAGGCAGGACACGGGCATGCCGACCGGTGGCATGGCCGGCGGCTGATCGACCGGCACATCCGGACCCGATACGAGACGCACGGGTGCGGTGCCGCGCCCGGCCCCAGGAGCCTCGCCATCATGTCGCGCCCGTTCGCTTCGACCATCTGCCGCACGGCCGTCATCGTCCTCGCTGCCGCCGGGATCTCCAGCGCCGCCGACACCGCGGACGGTACGACCACGGCGAAGCCCGCTGTCGCGGCCGCTCCTGCTACCCCGAAGCCCCCCGCGCCAAAGAAGCCGGTCCTCCTGCCGGGCACGGGGTCGCTCGTCAAGAACGTCGTCGACGACTTCGAGGACGAGAAGTGGACCTGGCGATACAACCATCCCAAGAG
The DNA here is from genome assembly GCA_040397625.1 of Pirellulales bacterium. Classification (GTDB taxonomy): domain Bacteria; phylum Planctomycetota; class Planctomycetia; order Pirellulales; family UBA1268; genus QWPN01. The sequence continues at coordinate 7,530 of JBBAVQ010000130.1, forward strand.
CTCCGAGGAGCAAGACAAGCGGATGCGCGGGCCGCTCGGCAAGAGCACCAACAATCGTTGGTTCGAGGGCCCGAAGCGGGGCACGCCCGACGTGGTCAAGCGGGTCGATCTGCCCGCGCCGGGCCTCGAGGGAAGCGAACATGGGCTCCTCGTGGCCACGCTCCACGGCGGCATCCCGGGACGAGTCACCTACACGATGCAGCAGGACGACCTGATCTACAACCTCTCGAAGTTCACCGGCCGGAGCATGTCGGTGGCCGACAGCCCGAGCATCACGGTCCGCGTCTACATGCCGCCGTTCGAGCAGTGGGAGAATCGCACCGGCCCGAGCTTCGGCTTCCGCGCCGGCTGCTTCACCCACGCGATCATCACCGGCGACGATCATCCCGACGAGGGCCGGTTCGGCCTCGAGGAATACTGGCCGGGCATGTTCGTCTGCTTCGAGAGCAGCCACACCGGCAAGTTCAAGGAGGACGGCGCCTACATCCGCGTCCGGAGCGGCCGCAACGGTGGCGAGATCCGCGGTCCGCGGATCGAGCAGCTCGGCTGGTGGACGCTCGGCATGTCGTTCACGCCCGACGGCATGGTGCACTACTTCGCGAGCCCCGGCGTGGACGAACTCACGATGGACGACCACATCACGTCGCAATACCCGTATGGCTACCGCACGGAACTGCTGAAGACGTTCTTTTTCAATGTCTGCACGCAGGACGACGGCCGCACCTGGAGCACGCCCTGGGTGATCGACGACCCGAAGGTCTACTTCGTGAAGCGTCCGCAGATGGCGACCTCCAAGGCCACCCGCCGCTGACGCGTCCACGAGTCACACGAAAACCTCGCGCCTCGTAGCGGCACCGCAGCCGGCCGGAGACATGCTCGGCGCCGGCGGGACTTGTGATACGGTTCACAGTTGATCCTCACGCTCGAGTGCACGGTACATGAAAGCCGACCGGCCGTAAGGCCGCGGGCGAACCGAGTTGGACCCAGCCCGCTCCTGGCCGCGCCCCACGCCTCACGGCGTTGGGCTTGTACGAATACAAGCCGACCGGCCGTAAGGCCGCGGGCGA
>JBBAVQ010000131.1:0-8526 GCA_040397625.1 Pirellulales bacterium
AGTCCTGCTCCCCTCGCTATCAGCCGGCTTCATCTGTGGCAGCGGCGCCTGGAAACGGCCGAGTGCATGCTCCGTGCAGGGCCCGTTCTCTTCAGAGGACGGGGCCCAGGTGGTAGTGGGCCTCACATGCTTGAACAAAAGACGTGGTCGGATTGCGATTCCAGCCGTGATCCCCTCGCTCCCGCTCGGGGCTTTTTGAATGCGGCCTCAAGGCGTTCAGCACGGCGAGCGAGGGGCTGTCCGTGCCCGGGAGCCGGCGTTGCTTCCGACGCGCAGCCAGGATGGCGAAGCGGAGGAAGCATCGAGCGAGCGGAGGCCAGGATGGCCGCAGTGAGCGTCCGGCGACGGGCACGGACAGTCCCGAGCGGCGCAGCGGGCAAGCCCCCATCGCTTACGCGATTGGGCTTCCTGAGTGCGAGGGCCTTTTCGCCGTCGGAAACGCCTGGCGGGGCGGCCGTGGTGGCCTGATTACCCACACAATCACCGGGGTTTCGTATCCGGGCTCGAAATCGGCTATTTTCAGCATGGCACACCAAAGGATTCGCCCAGGCACGCACGACCGCGTGCCCGGCGGGCGCCCCACGCCGGCACACAGCCGCGCCGGGCGTCCGGGGCGGTGAGGAGCACTTGATGATTTCGTTTCGGTTCGAGCATGTCCGCCTGGAGTCGTTTGGCCTCAACTTCCCAGACTCGCTGCTGTCTTCCCAGGAGATCGAAGAGCGAATTGCGCCCGTCTACGAGCGGCTGCGGATTCCGACGGGCACGCTGGAACGAGTCAGCGGCGTGGCCACCCGCGGCATGTGGTCCACCGACGTAACCCCCAGTTCCATGGCCACCGTCGCGGCCCGTCAGGCCCTGGAGCGATCGGGCTTCCGGCCCGACCAGATCGGGGCCCTCTTCAACTGCTCCGTATCCCGCGACTTCTTCGAGCCCGCCACCGCCTGCCTCGTGCACCACAACCTCGGCATCCCCGAGGAGTCGCTGGTGCTCGACATCACCAATGCCTGCATCGGATTCAGCGACGGCATGATCATGCTCTCGCACCTCATCGAGGCGGGCACCGTCAAGGCCGGCATCATTTGTTCGGGCGAGAACATCTCCAAGGTGGTCCACACCACCTGCAGCCAGCTCCTGGGCGACACCAACATCACCCGCGAGAAGATCCTGCAGATGCTCCCCACACTCACGCTCGGCTGCGGGGCGGTGGCCGCGGTGCTCTGCCACGACAGCATCTCGAACGGCGGCCACAAGTTTGTCGGCGGCGTGGCCCGATCGGCCTCCCAGCACCACCAACTCTGCATCGGCAACGGTGACTTCAGCGTCGGCCAGGGGGAGGAGATCGCCCCGATCATGACCTCTGACGCGGCCCAGTTGATGATCGCCGCCGCCAAGCTCGGCGGCCGCGCCTTTCCCGACGTCACCGCGGCGCTCGGCTGGTCGAAGGATCACGTGGACCACGTCTTCTGCCACCAGGTGGGCCGGCAGGTCAACGAGGCCTTCTACACCGAGATGGGCCTCGACTTCGACAAGGACTTCGCGATCTACAACCGCTACGGCAACATGGTGTCGGCGGCGCTGCCGGCGGCGCTGGCGATCGGCGCGGAAGAGAAGAACATCCAGCCGGGCGAGAAGGTGCTGCTGACCGCGTTCGGCAGCGGGCTCAACACCCGGTTTCTGGGATTCGAGTGGTAGCCGCCGGCACGGACTCATGATCTCCACATGACCCTCGCCCCGTCCATCGACCGCGACTCGCCGCGTCCGTACGGGCCGCTCTATCCGTTTCGGTCACGGTTCGCCACGGTGGGCCGCGGCACGGCCACCGGCGGCACGCGGGGCCACCGCATGCACTACGTGGACGAGGGCAGCGGCCCCGTTGTCGTCTGCCTCCACGGCAATCCCACCTGGGGATTCCTGTTCCGCAATCTGATCGCCGCCCTGCGGGACGACTTCCGCGTGATCGTGCCCGATCACGTTGGCTGCGGCCTCTCGGAACAGCCGGGCGACGTCTGCTTCCGGGCCGGCGACCGCATCGGCCACCTCGAAGACCTGCTCGCGGAACTCGGCATCGGCCGGTTCTCGCTCGTGATGCACGACTGGGGCGGCCCGCTTGGCACAGGCCTCGCCGTGCGGCGGCCCGCCGACATCGAACGGCTCGTCTACTTCAACACCACGCTCGCCGAGACGGCACTCCTCCCCGGCATGATCCGCCGCGCGGCGGCGCCGGTCATCGGCAAGTTCCTCACGCACGACACGATGCAGTTTCTGAAACTGCTGACGTCGTTCGGCGTCGTGCAGGCGATGCCCGAGGAGGTGAAGCGCGGCTATCTGCGACCCTACCGCACCCGCGCAGGCCGGCGGGCGATCTGGGGCTTCGTCCAAGACATTCCCTTTTCGCCGTCCCACCCCACGGCGCCGCTGATGGACGACATGGTGGCCCGGCTGCCGGCGCTGGCCGACACGCCGGTGAAGATCATCTGGGGCATGAAGGATCCCTGCTTTCATCCGGGAATCCTCCGCCGGGTCGCCGCGAGGTTCCCGCAGGCCGACGTGATGCATGTGCCCGACGCCTCGCATCTCGTGCTGGAAGATGCGCCGAGCCAGTCGATCGCCGCCGTCCGCGAGTTCCTCGGGCCGGCGCCGGTCGTCGCTCCGGCCGCGGTCGCGACGCCGTCCACGGCAGCCGCTTCCCGCGTGTCGGCCGGCGGGCTCTACGAGGCGCTGCGATCCGCGGCCACGGCGATGCCGTGGGTGTCGGCGGTGACGAAGGTCTCGTTTCCTCGCTGGCGGGCGACGCCGCACTACGACACGCTCGACTTTGGGTCGCTCGCGGCTCGGATCGACGCCTACGAGCACGGCCTGATGGAGGCCGGCCTGCGGGCCGCCGAACGCGTGATCATGCTCGTGACGCCGGGCGCCGACTTCCTCGCTCTGAGTTATGCGGTAATGGGCCGCGGTGCGGTGCCGGTGTTCATCGACCCCGGGATGGGCGTAGACGCCGTCGTGGCCTGCATGCGGGAGGCCGAGCCGAGCGGCTTCATCGGCGTGCCCCGGGCCCATCTCCTCCGCCTCAAGGCCGGTGAGTTGTTTCGCTCGCTGCGGTTCTCGGTCGTCGCCGGCCGGTTTCCGCCGTGCGGCGCGATGCGGCTGTGCGACCTGCGTCGGCCTTCCGCCGCGCCCCCGACCCCGGTTCCTCGCGGCGACGCCGACCCGGCACTCGTGGCCTTCACCTCGGGGGCCACAGGCCGACCCAAGGGCGTGGTCTTCACCAACCGGATGCTCAGCGAGCAGCTGGCGGTGTTTCGCGGGCAGTTTGGCTTTCGCGGTGGCGATCAGGATCTGCCGCTGCTGCCGGTCTTCAGCCTGTTCACCGCGGCGCTCGGCGTGGGCAGCATCTTTCCGCCACTCGACCCGAGCCGGCCGCTCTCGCTCGTCCCGTCGCAGATCATTCGCGTGATGCGCGACCTCGGCAACCAGACGTCGTTCGGGTCGCCGGCGCTCTGGTCGAAGATCGGGGAATACTGCCGTCAGACCGGCGCGACGCTGCCGCAGCTCCGTCGCGTGTTCATGGCCGGCGCCCCGGTGTCGCAGACCACGATCGATCTCGTAAAGGCCGCCTGCCCGCAGGCGGAGAGCTTCACCCCCTACGGTGCCACCGAGGCGCTGCCCGTGACGATCGCCTCGGCCGATGATCTGTGGCAGGATCGGCCGGTGCTGGCGGTGACCGGCGAGCAGGGAACACCAGTGGGCCGCGCCATCGAGGGAGTGGCGCTGCGGGTCGTGCAGTCGCTCACCGGACAGCCGGCTGTGCCGCTCGTCGATTGCCCTGAGCGGGTGATCGGCGAGATCGTCGTCAGCGGCGACACCGTGAGCCGCGAGTATCTCCGCCGGCCCGAGGCCACCGCCTCCAGCAAGATTCATGACGGCGATCGCGTCTGGCACCGCATGGGCGACATGGGCTACCTCGACGCTGCAGGCCAGCTCTACTTCTGCGGCCGCAAAGCCCACGTGGTGGCCACGCCCGACCGCACGTTCCACAGCGTGCCGGTGGAGAATGTCTTCAATCGTCATCCGCGGGTCCGCCGCACGGCCCTGATCGAAGTCGCCGGCGGGCCGGCCCTGGCGGTCGAGCCGGCCTCATGGCCGCTCACCCCGCAGGCCCGCCAGACGCTCGCCGCCGAACTACGGGCGGTGGGCGCGGGCGATCCGGTCACCGCGGCGATCCGGCGGTTTTATTTCCACCAGTCGTTTCCCGTCGATGCCCGGCACAACGCCAAGATCTTTCGCGATCGCCTCGGTGCCTGGGCTGCCACCCAGCCAGCCATCGAGGTTCCCGAGGCTGCGGCAGCGGTGACGGCATGAAGGCGGTCGTCACCGGCGGCGGCGGCTTCGTCGGCGCCGCGCTCTGCCGGCGGCTTAAGGATCTCGGCCACGACGTCACGGCGCTGGGCCGCAGGCCTCACGCGGAACTTTCTGCGGAGGGGATCCGCACGGCGATCCAAGATCTCGCGGCACCGCAGGCCGAGGCAGGGCTCGCCGCGGTGTTTTCCGGCGCCCAGTGCGTGTTCCACACAGCGGCCCACGTGAAGATGTGGGGCCCGCGCGAGGCGTTCGTCCGTGGGAATCTCGTCGCCACGCAGAACGTGATCGCCGCCTGCCGGGCGGCGGGCGTGGCGAAACTCGTGTTCACCAGTTCGCCGAGCGTGGTCGCCACCGATCACGACCTGCGGGGGATCGACGAGTCGCAGCCGTACCCCGCGCACTACAAGGCGCTGTATCCCGAGACGAAGGCGGCCGCCGAGCGGGCCGTGCTCGACGCCCACGGCCACGGACTGAAGACGCTCGCCCTGAGGCCGCACCTGATTTTCGGGCCCGGCGACACAAACCTCGTGCCCACGATTCTCAAGCGGGCCCGCGCCGGCCGGCTCGTGCAGGTGGGCGACGGCACGAATCTCGTTGATCTCACGTTCATCCACGACTGCGTGGCGGCCCACGTGCTCGCCGCGGAGGCACTCGACGCCCGGCCGACAGCCGGCGGGCGGGCATACTTCATCAGCCAGGGCGCGCCCGTGCGGCTCTGGGAGTGGATCGGCCGCGTGCTGGCCCTGCACGAGCTGCCACCGGTGCGGCGGCGACTGTCGGCGGCCACGGCCCAGTTCCTGGCCACGGTGGCTGAAGGGGCGTGGCGAACGTTCGGCCTCGCCTCGGATCCTCCGCTGACGCGGTTCCTTGCCGAAGAGATGGCGACCGATCATTACTTCGACATCTCCGCCGCGCGGCGCGAACTCGGCTATGCACCGAGTTGCACGGTATGGGAGGCGACCGAGCGATCGTTCGCTCCACGACCAGAAAGCCCAATCGCGTAAGCGATGGGGACACAGCGCTCGGGGCTGCCCACGCCCCGTCGCCGGATCCGTGTGATGCTGGTCCTCCACGATCCACGTACGGCCGCCGTCCAAGCCCAACGCCGTGAGGCGTGGGGCGAACCGCCACACGATGCTGCGTCCAGCGTGATTCGCCCGCGGCCTCACGGCCGATCGGCTTTCACGTGCCGTACACTCAAGCGCGAGGATCACGTGTGATCCATGTGAGTCGTGTCACGGGCTACAATCGTTTCGTGACGCCACCTCAAGATCCGCTGTTTGCCGACTGCCCCGATCGCCACGGCACCGGTTCGGAAAAATGGGATCGCTACGCCGATCGCGACGTGCTGCCCGTGTGGGTGGCCGATATGGATTTTTCCGCGCCGCCCGAGGTGCTGGCGGCGATCCACCACCGCGTCGATCACGGTGTGTTTGGCTACACGCATGAGCCGCCGGGGTTTGCAGAGGGGCTCGCCGCGCATCTCGAGCGGCGGCACGGATGGCGGGTCGATCCCGATCGCATCGTGGGCACGCCGGGCGTGGTGACGGGGCTGGCGCTCACGGCCCGGCTGCTTGCCGACCCCGACGCCGAGATTCTCACGTTCACACCCGTCTACCCACCGTTCCTGTCGCTACCGGGCCTCGCGGAACGGCGGTGCGTTCGCGTGCCACTCGTCCAGCAGGCCGTGGGATGGACGATCGACTTCGACGCGCTCGAAGCCGCGGCCTCTCCGAAATCAAAACTCCTCTGGCTCTGCCATCCGCACAATCCCACCGGCACGGTGTTTCACCGCGCAGACCTTCTGAAGCTCGCCGACTTCGCAGTCCGGCACGGGATCACGGTGGTGAGCGACGAGATCTGGTCGGATCTCCTCCTCGACGAGGACCACGGCGGCGAACGGCACGTGCCCTTCGCGAGCCTCGATCATCCCGCCGCCCGCGCGGCCGTCACGCTGGTGGCGGCGTCGAAGACCTGGAACCTCGCCGGCCTCGGCTGCGCGGCAGCAATCCTGCCCGCGGCCGAGATGCGCCGCCGCTGGCGGATCGCCGGCGGCGGTCTCGTGCCCATGATCAACCCGCTCGGCTATGCGGCCTCGATCGCAGCCTGGACGCACGGCGACCCATGGCGACGGCGGCTCGTCGAGGTGCTTCGCCACCACCGCGGCCTCGTACAGGACGCGGTCGCCGCGACACCGGGGCTTTCCTCGATCCCGGCCGAGGCGACGTATCTCGCCTGGATCGACTGCCGCGGCACACGATGCGACGACCCACAGGCAGCCTGCGAGGCGGCGGGGCTCGGACCGTCCGACGGTCGCGAGTTCGGAGCGCCTGGCTTCATCCGCATCAACACCGGCTGCGCCACGCCCCGGCTCGAGGAGGCGCTCCGACGATTGCGGCGGGCGTTTGGCGTCGTGGCGTGCGTCTGCGCGGCCATGCTGAGCCTGCTGCCGGCCGCCCGCGCCGCCGAGAAGAACGTGCTCTTCATCGCGGTCGATGACCTCAAGCCCGCGCTTGGCTGCTACGGCGACCCGCATGCCAAAACGCCGGCCATCGATCGGCTGGCAGCCCGGGGCACCGTCTTCGAGCGGGCCTACTGCATGCAGGCCGTCTGCGCACCCTCCCGCAACGCGGTGCTCACCGGACTACGGCCGGAGACGCTTGGCATCTACGACCTCGGCACCAACTTCCGCCTCCGCGCACCGAGCGTGAAAACGCTCCCGGAGTGGTTCAAGGAGCACGGCCACGCCAGCCACGGACTGGGCAAGATCTTTCACGTCGGCCACGGCAACCGCGAGGATCCGATCTCGTGGAGCGTGCCGCACATGCAGGAGCGGTCGATCGAATATGTCCTGCCGGAGTCCCGCGCGGCGATCACGCGGGAGGAGGCACTCTTCGCCAACGCTCCGGGCGACGCGAAAAGCCTCGACAAGGGGGCCGCCTTCGAACGGGCCGACGTGCCCGACGACGCCTACGCGGATGGCCGAATCGCGGCAGCGGCGATCGAGCGGCTCCGCGGCTTCAAAAAGACGGGCGAGCGGTTCTTCCTGGCCGCGGGGTTTCTCAAGCCACACCTGCCGTTCTGTGCGCCGGCCCGCTGCTGGGATCTCCACGATCCCGCCACGCTGCCGCTGGCCAAGCCCCGCGTGCCGCCGCAGGCCGCGCCGCCGTTCGCCCCGCAGTTCGGCAACGAACTCCGCAACTACGCTGGCATCCCCGAACGCGGCGACCTGCCGGAGTCGCTCGAGCGCTCGCTCGTGCACGGCTACTACGCCGCGGCGAGTTTCATGGACGCCCAGGTCGGCAGGCTGCTCGACGAACTCGACGCCCTCGGACTCGCCGACGACACGATCATCGTCCTCTGGGGCGACCACGGCTGGCACCTTGGCGACCATGGGATGTGGTGCAAGCACACGAACTACGAGCAGGCGACGCGGGCCCCGCTGATCGTCGTGGCGCCGGGCCGGCGCGGCGGCCAGCGTTCCGCGGCGATCGTCGAGTTTGTGGACATCTATCCCACGCTCTGCGATCTCGCGGGCATCCCGCGGCCAACGCACCTGCAGGGCGAGAGCCTCGTGCCGCTGCTCGAAGAGCCGGCGCTGCCGACGCGAAAGCCCGCCTATCAGGTTTATCCGCGAAAAGACAAAAACCTCGGCCCGCTTCTTGGCCACGCCGTGCGGACTGACCGCTGGCGCTACGTCGAGTGGCGGCAGAACGACGGCGGCGTGGCGGCCCGCGAGCTCTACGACATGCGGGAGGATCCACTCGAGACGGTAAACGTCGCGGCCGAGGCGAATCGGGCGGACGTGGTCGCGGAGCACGCGGCCCTGCTCGCCGCGCAGCTGTCCGTGCCGCCGCCGGCCGGACTCGAACTCCACGAGCTCCCGCAGCCGTAGAGCAGCTTGCCGTCGGCGCGGGACAGGCATCATGATGCCCGAAGCAAACGTCCGCCGACGGCCGCGGGAAGTTTCGGGCCAACCCGCACGAAGCCCGCCGATCGGAGGTCTCCCCGTATCCCCTCGCTGCCGCTCGGGGCTTCCTGGTACACGCGTTTCGTGCGAGGGGCTGCCCGTGCTCGCAGCGAACGTCCAGGGCGATGGCTCGAGCAGACCCGAGCCTCGCGAGAAGCGGATCAGCCGGGCCAAACCACAGGGTTGAGCGGGCTGGC
>JBBAVQ010000132.1:0-4145 GCA_040397625.1 Pirellulales bacterium
GCGATGCTCGCCAGCCGGCGGGCGCTGGTCTCGTTGAAGTTGGCCGGAAAGTTCGCCACCACGACGAACCGGTAGGGCTCGGGAACCTCGGCGTCGGCGTTGTAGGCACCGATCGACTCGTACTCGTTGCGGAGATACTTCTGGATCACCACCTCCATCTGCTCGGTGATGTCGGCGAGCTTCTGCTCGATCAACTGCGGCTCGGTCCAGATGCGGCTGGTGACCAGGAGCTCGTCGTAGTCGGCGAGGTGCATGAAGCCGGCAAACTGCTTGCCGAGGCCGAGTGGATCGATGATCGTGAACCGGCTCTGGCCGGCCGGCAGTCCGGTGGCGATCCGCAGCATCAGGGCCTGCATCATCGCCGACGCGGTCTCCTTCTCCATCGCGGAGGTCTTGATCAGCAGCGACGAGGCGACGGGCCAGGGAACGGTTGCCGGCTGTTTCCACGCCACCGGTCCGAACTCGTTGAGGGCTGCCGTGGCCGACACCCCGCCGGGCACCCGCTCGAGCGTCAGTGCGAGGTCGCCGAAGCGGAGCCCAGGAGGCGGATCGACGGGCAGGGGCACCGAGTCATCCGCCAGCTCGCTCCATGACTTGAACGCCGCCGTGTCGAGACGCGACGCCTCGGCGGAGATGGCCGCGGTCCGGGAGCGGGCCTCGCGCCAGGTGGCCGTCATCGTCGCCCAGTCAGAATCTCGCTTCTGGGATGCGGCGGCGAGGCGGTCGTCTCGTTCCCGCTCGATCCGCCCCACCTCGGCGGCCAGCGATTGCTCGAGGGCCGCCACCTGGGCCGGATACTTCTGCTCGGCGGCCGCGAGTTCAGTGGCGACCTTCGCCGACACCTTCGCCTCCGCCTCGCTGCACTTGGCCGTCACGGCCGCCAGGGCGGCGTCGCGTCGGGCCTTGGCCGCGCTGATCTTCTCCACCACCTGAGCCTTGCGGGCCTCGTCTTCGTCGAGCAGCTTCTTCTTCAGCTGACGCTCGTGCTCCTTGGCCCTGGTCGCGATCCATTCGCGGGCTGCGGCCTCGAGCGACGTGGCATGGCTCACGTGCGCCTGGAGCGCCTGGTGCCGGGAGGCCAGGCTAGCCCGAATGTCCCCCTTTTTTCCGCTGAACAGCCCCCCAATGCCGCCCGAGAGGGCTCCCTTCGCCGCCGCGTCGTTGAGAATCTCCTGGCTGAGCCTGGCGACCGCCTCGCGGGCGGCGAGCACCTGCTCAACGGGCGTGCCTTGTTCCGCCGGTGCGGCGGGGGCGGCGCCGCCCGAATCCTTGACGCCCCAGGCAGCGAGCTGCTTCGCGACCGCTGAGGCTTCGGCGTTGATCTGGGTCAACGCGGCTGCCAGCTTCTGTTCCCACGACCGGGCCGCCTTCTGTGGCTCCAGGGCCTTCTCACCTGCGACCTGCTTGAAGCGGACCTGTTCGAACACCTCCTCTTCCTTCAGTTCGGTGACCGCCTCGTCGCAGGCCTTCGTGTATTCCCGCGTCTTCGCCTGCCGAAACTCGTCGATCTTCTTCTGCTCGGTCGCCCGCCACGCGTCGGCCTGGCGCTTGACCTCGTCGTGCTTCCGCACGGCGGCTTCGATGTCGGCGGCACCCTTCGTGCGCACGTCGGCCAGCTCGCGATCGGCCGCAGCACGGATCGACGTCGTCGCCGACTCGACGGTCGAGCTGATGGCATTCTCAGACTCGGCTCGGGTCGCGGACTCCCGGCGCAGGATCTGCATCTGCTCCCGCAGCACATCCGGATGGTAGGCCGAACGGGTCGAGGCGGTGGCCGTGCTGACCTCGGGAAGAGACGAATCGGCGGCGTTGGAGCTCACCTGGAATCCTCGGTGCTGGGGGGCGTGAAGGGCGGGGGCATGCCGTCGGCTGACTACATGCCGTCGGAGTCGCTCACATCGCGGATCGCGCGGTCGAGGACCTCCGCGAGCCGTCCGAGGGCGTCGAGCGTCTCCTTGACACTCGGCGTGAGCGGTTCGATGTTGTCTTTGTGGAAGGCCTTGGCGCGGACATCGTGCCAGCCCTCGGTGGCGATCTCCCACTTGATGTTGAGTTGCTTGAGCGCGTTGGCGAGTTTCGACGCGCCGCTGGACAGGTCGCCGACCCTCATGATGGCTGGGCTCCCTCTGGCGGCGGCGGGGCCGCCGCCGGCTTCGCTGCCTGGCCACCGTCGAGCTGCCGGGTGACGCTCTGGCCGCCCGTGCCGCCAGGTGCGCCGGAGTCGCCGGTGGGCGAGGCGACCTGCCGGTAGGCATCGAGCGCCTTGAGCATCTTCTCGAGCAGGGCCATCGACCGCGGGCAGTCAACGTCGACGACCTCGCGGAACCGTACCAGCCGCACGCAGGCCTCCCGGAACTGCTGCTGGACGACGGGCGTCCAACGGCGGACCGCCTCCGCCTTCTGCTCGGCCCGGGCAAGCCGTTGCTTCGCCTTCTCGAGCGCCTTTTTCTCCTCCACGCAGGACGGCTGGTTGTTGCCGACCTTCTTGAAGGCCTTGCAGTACTCCAGATCCTTGACCGCCTTGTTGACCAGTTCGGTCATCCGGCGGACCTCGGCCTTCCAGAAGGCTGCCTGATCGACACAGATCCAGTCGACGGCACGCTGCCCCTGGATCTCGCATTCGGAGATCGCCTGGCCGGACTCGTGCGCGAACGAGGCGAACGCGGCCTTCATGAAGGCGAGCGTGTCGATCGATTTGACGTCTGCCTGGGTCGACATGCGAGGGCTCGTCCGCGGGGCGGCTGGGATGAGGCTGGTCAGCGCTGCTGGAGGTATTCCTCGACCCGCTCGGCCTTGCGGATCAGGTAGGGAACATACTCGCTGGTCGATTCGGCGAACCGCTTGAACGTGCTCAGCTGGGCCTCGAACTCCTCGGCAAACTTCTGCTGCTCCTGGTCGCGCCAGGTGGAACTCAGGCCGGCCAGCTGCCGCTGCACCATCTGCATTTGCGCGACGACTTCATCGCTGAACTTTCGGAGGGCGCCTGCGAACCTGCGGAGCTCGGCCGGATCGACGATTGCCTGTCCCATGGCGATTTCCCCTGTGCCGCGGATCGATCGTTCGACAGCCCGTATCGTACCGCGAAACGGTCGTGTGTGGACACTCTCCTGCCAGCCGGCGTCCGGCTGGGAATCCCGGCAGCGGGGACGTAGACTCCGCCGCGTCGCTTTCCGCACGCGTCCGCCGGAGGATTCTTGTGTCACAGCCTGCCGCAGCCCGCCCCGGGCATTCCCCGCACGCCGCCGCCCACGCCGCGGTGGAGACGGCCATCACGCCCTGCACCGGCTGGCACTGCAGTCACCTTTTTTATGCCTTCGATCGCGGACGCCTCGCGGCCCTCTCGGGCGCGGCCCGGGCGGAAGGGGCGTGCCACTTCGCGGCAGCGCTGGATCCCGCCGGCCCGGAGGCCGCCACACGGCTGCAGACCTGGATCGTCGCCGGTCACAAGGCCGACTTCGGGGTGATGGTGCTCGACCCGAACCCGCTCGCGGTTGACGCCGTTCATCAACGGCTGCTCGCCGGGCCTCTTGGTGAGGCACTCGTACCCACCTACTCGTTCGTCAGCCTGACCGAGGTGAGCGAGTACGTGCCCACGATCGAGCAGTATGCGGAGCGGCTGGTCGCGGAAGGAGAGGTGATCGACAGCCCGTCCTACAAGGCCAAGGTTCAGGGCTATGCGGGCCGCGAGCCCGCGATGCGGCAGGCCCGGCTCGAGCCCGAGCTTCCGCCGTGGCCCAACGTCTGCTTCTATCCGATGAACAAGAAGCGGAAGGTGGGCGAGAACTGGTTCACGCTGCCGTTTTCCGAGCGGAGCCGGTTGATGGCCGAGCACGGCGCATCGGGAATGAAGTTTGGCGGCCGCGTGACACAGCTGATCACCGTGTCGGTCGGGCTGGACGACTGGGAGTGGGGCGTGACGCTCTGGGCTCGCCGCCCCGACTGGCTCAAGGAGATCGTCTACACCATGCGGTTCGACGAGGCGAGCGCCCGCTACGCCGAGTTCGGGCCGTTCTACACGGGATACGTCGCCACGCCAGCGGAGATCCTCGCCCACTGCCGTGTGGCGGGTTGAGCCCGGCCTTCAGGAGGCCCAATCGCGTACGCGATGGGGGCTATGCCAAACGCTGCCGTACGCCTTACGGCGT
>JBBAVQ010000132.1:4245-8489 GCA_040397625.1 Pirellulales bacterium
GCGTAGCCGACAGCACGAGTTCGACCTCGGTGCCGCGCGGGGGAACGCGTTCCTCGAAGACCTCGAACATCAGGGCGTCGTTGGCCTGCGAACTCTGGAGCGGCAGGTCGAGCGTCGCGGTGGGAAAGTTAGAAACGCAGATCAGGTCGCCGCCATCGGCCTGATAATACTCCATGCCGTCGGCAGGATCCCTCCACAAGACGCTGCCCGCAAACACCCAGTCGGCGGCGAGGTCCGCCTTCGTGGTGGTGGAACGGATCAGCTCCTGGGCCCGCCTCTGCCGCGGTTGGCCGTCCTCGTCGCGCCAGCGGACGATCACCGCGACGGCCGGTCCCTGCGCCGCGGAGTACTCCGGATCGAACGACACCGGTCGGCCGGGTTCGAGCCCGATGGCCAAGAGCGCCGCGTGCACGAGACGGGAGGGGGCGTTCACGGCCACGACCGCCTCGTGCTCCTTGGTGTGCCTCGGGCAGGCGAACACCTCGATCATGCCCCGATCGAGGGCGATCGCGCCGCCCACCACGACCTCCTTGCGGAGCGGATCGACCCAGATGTCGGCGGTGGGTGAGAGCCGGCGCAGGTCGGGATGTGGGTCGGCCGTGGGGGCGACGGCGGCGTCTGCCGGTTCCTCCCCGCGGCCGGGCGAGGAAGCCATGACGACAGCCGCGACGCCGACGACCAGGAGTGATCGAGCCGTTCTGGGGGCGAAATGGAAGAACTTCATCATGCGTCGCCCTCGGTGGCGGGCGGTGGCTACCGCCTCCAGCCTCCGATACGATACCGCCGTTCTCACGTCACCGCGATCCGGAGGCTGGAATCGCGACGGCGTGAGAGACCCCCGTTCACCCAGGAAGCACATGGTCGCCACGAACGAAGGCCGGCGTTCGAATCGCTCGGGATCGAAGAAGTCGAGCCGCGGACCGGAGGAGGCGGGGACATCCGAGGCGCCCGCGGCGACGAACGGGGCGGTGCCGGCTGTCCGGCAGTCCGCTGATGCTCGTCGGGTCGTACCACCGCGTGTGGCGGCGCGGCAGGCACACCGTCGGATCACATCGCTCGCCGCCACGGTGGAGACTCTCGACGGCCGGGAACGGCTGCGTCGGCTGGCGGAACTCGTCCGCAAGGATGGCCGCAATGCGCGGCGGATGAGTTTCCTCGAGACGGCGATCGGCGAGTGCCTCGACGAGGTGGCTCGGTCGGGGTCATCCGCCGGCCGTTGGACTGCCTGCGAGGCCGCGACCTGGGCCTTGGCATGGATGGCCCGAACCAAGCGTGCCGGTGGATCGGCGGGCGGCCTGCTGGAGCGCCTGGTCGGTCAGGCCAGGGCTGCACAGCCGTTGCTCGCATCGGGCGACACGCAGCCGGCCCGGTTCGTCCTTGTGCTGGCGAGGCTGTTCGTCGATGTCGAGGCGTGTCGCTGCCTCGAGGCAGGGGCTGCGGCGACCGTGGCCGCCGAGATCGAGCGACTCGTCTCGGCCGAGGGCATCCCGCACCTGAGCGGCTCGACCGCGATGGTCGAGCGCGTGGTGCGCTGGACCGCGGTCCGGGAAATCGCCCGTGACCATGCGAGCGGAGGGTGGTCGAAGCAGACGGAGCGGCGGTGGCGGGCCGCCGCGACGGCGGTGCTGCGGCTGCTCGGCGGCCGTGGCAGAGCTCTCGCTGGGGCCGGGCGGATGCCGGAACCCTTCACGAAGCCGTTGCTCGACGCCGTGGCGGAGTGCGGACGCCGTCGCGAACGGACCGTCCGGGCCATCCGCCGCGACCTCACGGCTGTCGATGGTCGGGGCCTGCTCGGCAGGGATCTTCACGATCCGGCCGCAGGCGTGGCGATCATCCGCACCGGCTGGGATCGCCGCAGCGTCCGCGTGATGCTCGACTACAGGCATCCCGTCCCACGGCTGGAAATCGCCGTCGGCGACCGACTGCTCGCAGACGGGCCATGGCAGTGGGAGGCCTGGGCGGACGGCCGCGCGGTCGAGCCCGAGGCGGGCTGGACGGTGTCGTGCTGGGAGTCTGACAGGAAGGCATCGTTTCTCGAGATCACGGCGCCGCTGGGAGGCGGCCGTCAGATCGAGCGGCAGGTCGTCGTGCTGCCGCGCGACCGGATCGTGCTGCTCGCCGACGCCGTGACCTCGGCGACGGCACCGGCCACGCTGCGTTACCGAGGCATTCTCCCCCTCGCGGCGTCGCTCGATGCAGACTCCGCGGCGGAGACCCGCGACGTGGTCGTGGCGGACACGCGGCCAAGGATGCTCGCCCTCCCCCTGGCGCTTCCCGAGTGGAAGGCCGGTAGCGGCGGTGAGTTTCGCGGCGAGTCGGGCACGCTCGTGCTCTCGCAGGAAGGGACGCACCGGCTCTATGCCCCGCTCTGGCTCGACTGTGATTCCAGCCGCATAGGCCGCCCGCTCACCTGGCGACAACTCACCGTGGCCGACTCGCGGATCATCCTGCCGCGTCATCAGGCCGCGGGCTTTCGGGTGCAGTCGGGGCTCGAGCAGTGGCTCGTCTACCGCGCGCTCGACACGGCCAGAAACCGCACGCTGCTCGGCTGCAACGTGTCGTGCGAGTTTCTCGTGGGCCGGCTGAAGAAGAGCGGCGAGGTGGCCCGGACCCTCGAGATCCAGTGACGTCGCGGCCGTGAACGCCACCCTGCGGGACCGCTGCCTCAGCAACCTTGCCACGATTCGCGGCCGGATCGCTGCCGCCTGCGAGCGTTCAGGTCGGCCCGTGGACGAGGTGCGGCTGATCGCCGTCACGAAGTACGTCGATGCGGCGATCACGCGGACGGTGGCGGAGTGCGGTTGCCTCGATCTCGCGGAGAGCCGGCCGCAGCAGCTCTGGGACAAGGCCAGCGCCCTCGCCGACATCGTGCCGGCCGTCCGCTGGCACCTGATCGGCCACCTGCAGCGGAACAAAGTTCGGCGGACGGCGCCCCTCGTATCGCTCGTTCAGACGCTCGATAGCGAGCGGCTGCTGGCCGCCCTCGAATCCGAGGGTGAATCGACTGGCAGGACGTGCGACGTGCTCGTGGAGGTGAACGTGTCGCCTGATCCGGAGCGGTCGGGAGCACTGCCGGCCGACGTGCCGGCGCTGGCGTCGGCAGCCGTCCGCTCGCCGCACGTCAGGCTTCGGGGGCTGATGGCGATGGCCAGCCACCCGGATTCGCCCGCCGCAGATGCCCGGCGCGACTTCGCCAGGCTGCGGGAAATTCGCGACAGGCTCGCGAAGGATCTGCCGGCGGATGCCCTTCGCGAACTTTCGATGGGGATGAGCGGCGACTTCGAGGCGGCCGTCCTCGAGGGCTCGACCATGGTGCGGATCGGCTCCTCCCTCTTCGAGGGTCTGGAGGGATCCTAGGCGGCATGCCGGGATGATCCGCGGTGTGTTACGATGCCAGGAGCCCCCACGACGAGGAGTGGTCGGCTCCCACCTGGCTCGGCAGCGTCATGGATCTTCTCGTGTCCGCCAGCGATCTCAGGCTGCACGTCGAGCGGATCGTCGAGCATTCCGAGTTTCAGGACTCACCCCGACACCGGCAGCTCCTGCGGTATCTGGCCGATCATGCGATCGCCACCGGAGGTCGCAGCGTTTCCCCGCAGGCGATCGAGGCGGACGTGCTTTCCCGCAGTGCGGGCGGGCGCGGGCGGGCGGCGACACCCGCGCGGGTGATGGTGGACGACGTGCGGCGAAAACTCGAGCGGTATTCGGCAGCCGCCGGCCGCGGCGACGCCATCCGCGTCTCGATTCCGCCGGACGACTGTCGACTGGAGGCAACATGGCACACGCCCGCTCAGGTGGTGGAGCGCACACCGCTGCCACCGGACACGCCCCGTCCGGTGGTGCTTGTCGTGGAGTTTGACGCCGAACCAGCAGTGCGGAGCCTGACCGGGCCGCTCGCAGCGGCGATTGGAGAGCGACTTGGCCGGATCGGTGGCATCTCGGTGATCCTGCCGGTGTCGCGGCAGGACATCGCCGCCAGGGGCATGGCCATCGAGCACGCGCCGGCTGCCTGGGACGCCGACGCGGGCGTGCACGGCATGCTGATGGCGCTGCCCGGTGAGCAGGGCTTGGATGCCTCGCTCGGCGCGTCGGTGCGACTGATCGGTGCCGACGGCGCCGTGGTATGGACCTTGTGGTGCGAGGAAGCCACGGCTGCCATGGACAGCGACGCCAGCGTGGATCGCATGGCCGAGAAGATCGCCACCTTCGTGGCCAATGGAGTTCACGCGAGCCGCTGAGAGCCA
>JBBAVQ010000133.1:0-6509 GCA_040397625.1 Pirellulales bacterium
ACGATGCGGCGTCCAGCGTGGTTCGCCCGAGGCCTTACGGCCTTCGGCTTGTACGGCGCGCCCTGCTCGTCCAAGCCCAACGCCGTCAGGCGTGGGGTGAAACACCACACGGTGCGGCGTCCAGCGTGGTTCGCCCGAGGCCTTACGGCCTTCGGCTTGTACGACGCGCCCTGCTCATCCAAGCCCAACGCAGGCAGGATGCCGGAGCGCAGCCAGCATCGAGTGAGCGGAGCCCAGGATGGGCGGAGTGAACGTCGGGCGACGGGGCGTGGGCAGCCCCTCACCGGCGTCGGCATTGAACCAGGAGCAGGTTGAAAACCTGCTCTACGGAGGGATTGCTCGTCGGCCGTCAGCCCGCGGCGAGCTTCCGCCGCAGCGCCGCCACGACGGGCGGCGGCACGAACTTCAGCAGCGCCTCGTCGTCGGCCAGCGGCGTGATCTGCTTCAGGAGCGACGACGAGATGTGCGAGTAGGCGGCGTCAGCCATCAGAAACACCGTTTCGACCGACGGGTCGAGCTTGCGGTTGGCCAGCGTCATCGTGAACTCGGCCTCGATGTCGGTCAGCGACCGCACGCCGCGGAGCAGAACGCGGGCCCCCTGCTCCCGCACGAAGGCCACCGAGAGGCCGCTGAACAGCTCCACCCGGACGTTGCCAAACCCGGCGACGGCGGCCTTGACCAGATCGACCCGCTCCTCCAGGGAGAACAGCGGCTGCTTGTCGGGGTTGATGCCCACCCCGACCACGATCGTCTCGAAGATCC
Source organism: Pirellulales bacterium (assembly GCA_040397625.1). Lineage (GTDB taxonomy): Bacteria > Planctomycetota > Planctomycetia > Pirellulales > UBA1268 > QWPN01. The sequence continues at coordinate 763 of JBBAVQ010000133.1, forward strand.
GGCTGGCCCGGCCGATCACGTCGAGATGGCCCAGCGTGATCGGGTCGAAAGACCCGGTGTAGACGGCAACGGTACGGGGCTCGGGAGTCACGGGTGTCATGGTGGAAGTGGCGAAGGTATGGTATGGAATTGCCGGCTCGCTTGAAACCGTCGCCTTCCCAGGAGCGCCCCCCGCGCGTCGACCGTGCTCTCCCTCGCAGGCCTGATTCTATCCGGTATCGTCGTGATTCTCTTCGTGGCCGACCTGGCGGCCGCGTTCCCGTTTCAGCGGGTGAGCGTGGCTGCTGACATCGGCTTCATCCTCGCCGGCCTGCTGGTCGCCTATCTGAGTTGGTCGATCAACACCCGCGCGAAGGCCTGATTCCCGACCGCCTCACGCCGCGCGGAGCACTGAGCGGCCCACGGCCTCGCGGTCGCTGCCCGAGATCAGCCGCGGCAGCGTAGACAGCGGCACGACCGTCGCGGTGCCGCTGAAGCGACGTTGCCCTGCCCAGGAGATCCAGCGTTCCAGTCGCGGTGCCAGCGAAGCGGCGCCGTTGTTGCCTGCCGACACGCCATCGGTACGGAGCACGTGCAGCCCGCCCGGTACGAGTCGCGGCATGCCGCCCAGCCCGAGCCAGCCGGCGAGACCAGCCGGCCGCGCGGAGGTGACCAAGACCTCCCACAGCCCCCACACCGGGTTGCGACAGTTCCAGCCCTTTGGAGCAGGACGTCGGTTGCCGCGAGACTCATCCTCAAACGCGGCGACCACCGCCACACCGATCCCCTCCTCCACCAGCACGCCGCGGTTCGCCGCCGGTGTCGGCCCCCGAAGAACCACCGCCGCCAGATCGGGCATCAGGTCGCGACCGCGGAGCAGGAGTTCGCGGAGCCGCGACCGCGAGCCGCAGGCCGCCGGCGGGATGTCGAGCGCGAGGTCGAGCCCGTCAGCCTGCCCAGCCACGTCGGCGAGCGTGTCGATGCCGACAGCCCAGGTCACGGGCACGGCCACACCGCGGACGGAATCAATCCACGCCCGCGACCGTCCCGTGATCGCCTGCCGCGGCGCGGTCGCACACAAAACCACCGTGGCTGGTTGTTTCCGACCCATCATCGGCTCGCCCCCTCGTCGGCGGTTTCATCCGGGCGCATCGGCCGCCCTGCGGCGAACCCGGCAGCCTCTCTATCGACGCCCCGGCCATGGCCACTCAAGGGCCTTCCGGGAGCGGTCAGCCGCGGGATGTCGGGGGAAGTTTGGCGGTCTTCACCGACTCTGCCGACGGGCGAACCCCTGCCGCCTCATGGCGGACGATCGCGTCGACGAGGCCGGTCGCCGTGGCATCGGCCGCCTCGGCAGCGGGCCGCAGACCATGCCGGGCGAGGGCCGCGGATGTCAGCGGGCTGATCGTGGCGATCCTCCACGACTGGAGCCGCGGGCCCAGCAGCCGCACCGCCGCATCGGCGATCGAAGGGCTGGTGAGCGTCAGCCACGTCACGGGGGCCGCGTCGAGACCGGCGAGCGTGTCGCGGTCGAGGGACTCGAGCGACAGACTCTCGTAGGCCACGGCTTCCTCGACGTGGTGTCCGCACGACTCCAGTTCGTGTCGCAGCACATCGCGGCCACGGTCGGCCCGCACGAGCAGGTGGCGACCGCGAACGGTCCGACCGGCGAGCGCCGCCGCGAGCCCCTCCGACGAAAAACAGGCCGGAACGAGATCGCAGCGATAGCCCGCAGCCTCCAGCTGCCGTCGGGTGGCCGGACCGATCGCCGCCAGCCTGGCAGTGCCCAGCGCACGGCCGTCGAGGCCGAGGGCGGCAAGTCGCCTCGTGAAGCCACGAACGCCATTCGCGCTGGCAAACACGATCCAGTCGTAGGTGTCGGCGCGGCCGATCGCGTCATCAAGGTGCTGCCACGACGGCGGATCGGCGATACGAACGAGCGGCACGTTGATGCACTCGCCCCCCGCCGCCCGCACGGCGGCGGCGATCTCGCCCTCCTGCCCGGCCGGCCGCGTGGCGAGCACGAGGTGGCCGCGAAGCGGTCCGGATGCTGGCGGAACGGCGGCCCCCACCACCACCACGGCCGGCGATCGCCAGCCCTGCGCCGCGAAGTCGCGGACGCAGTCGCCGAGCGTGCTCCCGCCGATCCGCTGGTCGGGCCACGAGCACCGGCTGACGATCGTCACCGGGGTGTCGGCTGACAATCCCGCCGCCAGCAGCTCGCGAGACCAGCGGGCAACCTGCTCCACCCCCATGTAGACGACAAGCGTGCCCGGCAGCCCCGCCAGCGATCGGAAGTCGATGCCGTCGGGCTTGCCGTCGGCCTCGCGTCCGGTGACGAGCGTGACGCTCGAGGCCGAGTCGCGGTTGGTGAGCGGCACACCGGCGGCCGCGGCCGCGGCGAGCGCCGACGTGATGCCAGGCACGAACTCCACCGCGACGCCGGCCTGCCGCAGGGGCTCGAGCTCCTCCGTGAGCCGGGCAAACACGGTCGGGTCTCCTCCCTTAAGCCGCACGACGATGCGGCCTTCGAGCGCCAGGCGGGCGAGGAGCCTGCCCGTCGCCGTGCCCGGACTGGGCCGCTGGTCCAGCTCGCGATCGACCCGGATCCGTTCCGCCGTGGGATTGACCTCGTCGAGCACGAGGTCTGGCACGAGCGAATCATGAACGATGACGTCGGCGGACCGGAGACGATCCACGGCCCGCAGCGTGAGCAGATCGGCCGCGCCGGGGCCGGCTCCCACAAAGACGACTCGGCCGGGCGACTGGGACGTGGGGGATGACATGGCGATGATCGAGTTCCGCGGCCGGAGGGACCGGCGTTTGGTGTTCCCGCGGACCTCACTACACTCGGTGACGACTTCCGACCCCCCAATCGTCCCCAACCATGGCGAATGAGTCCACTGCGGCCGCCCCCGGCCCGGTCGATCCCGCATCAACCCCCTCGACGGCGGCTCTGTCGCCGGCTGAACGGTCGCGGGTGATGAAGTGCTATGCCACGGGGATGCAGGCCCTGCAGGGCAACGTCGACTACGCGATCGACATGTTCGCCCAGTGCGTCATCGGAGACCCGGGCAATGCCATCTTCCTGCAGAAACTGCTCGAGTCGCTGAAGCGGAAATACGGCGGCAAGAAGGCGGGCAGCCTGACGTCATTTTTCGGGGCCGGCGCGCGGGCCGGGCTCAAGAAACTCGCCGCCACGGCCCAATGGCGTGAGATCATCAAGCAGGGCGTCGAGACCATCAAGGGCAACCTCTCCGACCACGTCACGCTGCTGGCGATGGCCGATGCCTGCGGCAACCTGATGTTCGTCGACACCCAGGCCTTCTATCTCCGGGCCGCTCTCGACGCCTCGCCGACCGATCCGGAAGTGAACAAGCAGTGTGCCAAGTTTGCGGCTAGTCAGGGCAACTTCGACCAGGCGATCGAGTGCTGGCGACGGATCGGCCGGACGAAGGGCCTGGCCGAGGAAGCCGAGAAGGCGATCGCCGAGCTGTCGGTCGACAAGACGATCGCTGCCGGCCAGGGGATGATCGGCCGCGGCAGCCAGACGCCCGGCCGTCCGACCGGCAAACCGAACCAGCCCTCCCAGCCACAGGCCGGCGGCCGCGCCGCGGAGCTTCGACAGACGCTCGCCACGAACCCCGCGAACGTCGATGCCTCCATCGAACTGGCCGACCTGCTCGAGCGCGACGCGACCGCCGAAGAGGCCGAGCAGGTACTGCGCAGGGCCCTCGAGGCGTCGGGCAACGACCTGAAAATCCAGGAGCATCTGGAGGACCGGCAACTCCGCTGGGGCAAGCAGCGGCTGATGCTCGCGGAGAAGCGGCTGGCGGGAGACGAGACACCGGAGAATCAGGCCACCGTCGATCGGCTCAAGGCCCTGCAGGCAAAGCAGGAGATCGATGTCTACGCGGCACGCTGCAGCCGGTATCCCGAAAACCTCACCTGGAAATACGAGTTGGCGCTGCGGCTCAAGGCCGCCGGCAACTATTCCGAGGCCATCCGCCATTTCCAGGAGGCGATGAAGGAAACCCGCCGCCGGGGCATGATCTCACTGGAACTCGGCGAATGCTTCCAGAAGATCAAGCAATACCAGCTCGCGATGCAGAACTACCAGACGGCGGTGGAGACGCTGACCGACCGCGAACTGGAACTCCGCAAGCGGGCTCTCTACCGGGCGGGCGTGCTGGCCTCCGGCCTGGACGACGTCGACTCGGCCCGAAAACACCTGTCCGTGCTGGCCGGACTCGACTTTGGATACCGGGATGTGGCCCAACGGCTGGACAAGTTGGGTTCGGCAAAGGATAAAGGTGCCGACGGCTGAGCCGGCCCCAGGGCCGCTGCCGCCGCCGGCCGGGATCGTTCCCGGCGCCCCCGCACGCCCCCACGATCGAGGATTATCGAATGCCCCACTCGGCCAGCGCCAAGAAGCGTAACCGCCAGAACCTCCGCAACCGCGACCGCAACCGCGCGGTGAAGTCGGAGATCAAGTCGAAGATCCGCAAGGTTCTCGACGCGATCACCTCCGGCGACGTCACGACCGCCAAGGAGCAGTTCCGGGGCATGGCCAAGGCCACCGATCGCGCGGCGTCATCGGGCACGATCCACCGCAACCGCGCGGCGCGGATCAAGTCGCGGCTCTCGGCTCGGGTCAAGAACGCCGAGAAGGGCACCGGGGCCACGAAGCCGCCGTCGAAGGGCCGCAAGGCATCGGCCAAGTCCTCGGGCTGACGCCTACCAGACGACGCGGGCCGCGTCGAACACGGGCCCCTCGACGCACGTACGGCGATAGTCCCAGCCCCCGTCTGCATCGCGAATCCGGGCGACGCACGTGAAGCAGATGCCGATGCCGCAGGCCATTGGCGTCTCGAGCGACACCTCGCAGGCAACGCCGCGACTCGCCGCCCAGGCGGCGACGGCTTCCATCATCGGCTCCGGACCGCAGCAGGCGATGCGAGTTGCCGCGGCATCGACGCCCGCCGCGAACCGCTGCTCGAGCAGGTCGACCACGGTCCCCTTCACGCCGGCCGAGCCGTCGAGCGTGGCGAGGTGCACGTCGCAGCCGGCCTTCCGGAAGTCGTCGGTGCAGGCAAACATGCCGGCGGAACGGGCGCCCCAGCAGAAGGTCACGCGGCCTGCCCGCGGGAACTCGCGAGATGGGTGGCCGTATCGTGCCAGCCCAAGCCGCTCGCGGGCGAGTGTCAGCAGTGCCGTCTGCCCGATGCCGCCGGCGACGAGCACGAGGTGCTCCGCCGACGGTGCCGCAAACCCGTTGCCCAAGGGGCCCCAGGCCAGGATCTCGTCACCCGGCCGGACGTCGGTGAGCGCACGCGTGAACCGCCCGTGGACGAGGTAGATGAAGTCGGCGTAGCGGGGCTCGATGCCGTCCGAGAAGACGTCGTAGACCGCGAAGGGTCGGGCGAGCAGCGGATCGCAGCGGTCGGGGAGCCTGAGCATGGCAAACTGCCCGGGGACCGCACCGGCAGCGATCGACGGACAGTCGAGGCGAATCCGCCACGTCGCATCGGCCACCTGGTCGTGCGAGACGACACGGGCACGCAGGACGGCGGCCTCGTCGGCATGGCAGACGGCTGGGGCGGCCATCGATCAACCCTCTCCGCCTGCGGGCCGCGACCGCCACTGCGAGGCCTTGCCGGCCCGCTTCCGCTTCCGCGGCCCGACCACACCGCCGGGCTTGCCCGGCCCGGCGGGACGACCTCCCGGCCCAGCGGGACGACCTCCCGGCCCGGCCGGACGTGCGGGAC
>JBBAVQ010000133.1:6609-8479 GCA_040397625.1 Pirellulales bacterium
GGACGACCTCCCGGCCCAGCGGGACGACCTCCCGGCCCGGCCGGACGTGCGGGACGGCCAGCCGGCCTCCCGTCGGGGCGGCCACGGGGAGGTTTTCCGTCGGGGCGGCCCCGCATCCCGGGCCGTCTCGGCGGACCGCCAGGCCGCTGGCCCCGGGCGGGACCGCGCGGCCGCGGCGGCTCGCGTTCGGCCTCGCGGCCAACGGCGGCGATCGCGTCCTTGCGCAGCGATTCGATCTCGCTCCACGTGAGCTGCCGAAACTGGCCCGGCAGCAGGTTGCCGAGCGACAGGCCTCCCACGGCTACACGCTTGAGCTGGTGGACCTTATGGCCGAGCGTGGCGAGCATGCGGCGGATCTCGCGATTCTTGCCCTCGTCGAGCACCATCTCGAGCACGGCGCTCTGCTTGTGTTGCGAGCGGATCGACACCCGCTTCGCATGCACCTCGGCCTCGGCGAGGCGAATGCCCCGCCGCAGCCGATCGAGCAGTTCATCGCTGGGCACGCCGGCGACCTGCACGAGGTACTTCTTTTCGACGCCATACCGTGGATGGGCAAGTAGGTTTGCCAGACCGCCATCGTTGGTGAGCAGGATCAGTCCTTCGCTCATTCGGTCGAGCCGGCCGATCGCAAACAACCGCTGGTCGCCCGGCACCAGGTCGACCACCCGCGGCCGGCCGGCCGGGTCGGCGTTGGTGGTGACCACGCCGACGGGCTTGTTGAGCATGTAGACCACCCGCTTTGGGTTGGGCAGCTTCTCGCCGTCAACGCGAATCTCCTGAGCATGCGGATCGACACGGGCGCCGAGCGTGGTCACCACCTGGCGATCCACCTCAACGCGCCCCGTCGTGATCAGTTGCTCACAGGATCGACGACTGCCGAGCCCCGCCGCCGCGAGCACCTTCTGCAGTCGCTCGAGGCCGTCGTCGTCCGGGGCCCTCGGCCCGACGGCCTCCCGGGGAGCGAATGGCGGCCGCGACGGCCGACCGCCCGTGGGCCTTGGTGGGCGAGAACCTGCCGGCCGGGGCGGGCGTTCTCCGTCAGGCCGGGGTGGACGTCCGCCTTCCGTCCGGGGAGGCCGACCTGCACCACCGGGACGCGATGCCCCGCCGGGTCGGAACGGACGGCCCGGACGAGATGGACGGCCACGGGGAGGACGCGAATCGGGGGCGGGCATGACGGGGGTTCCGGTGGGGCGATGGCGGCAGGCCCGGCAGGCGCAGCCCGCGGACGAGAGGCCCGATCATACACCCGGCCACGGAACCCGGCAGGTCACCGCACCGGCTGTGCCCACCACCGCGCCCGTTTCACCTCGGCGACGGGTTCCGCATAGTCGCGGGGCCGCGTCCCGTCGAGCGTGGTGTACTGTCGAAGGAGCGACGGTCCGATGTCGTTCTCCATGAACGGATCGAACCGCACAGCCCGCCGCTGCTGGCTCTTCACCGGCAACGGCTCGAGCCACTTCGGCTTGCCCAGCGACGTGCATCCGGGCGCACCCGCGGCGGCGGCGAGGACGGCGGCGAGAGTCAGTCGGCGAGCCACGCGCATGGGATGCCTCCGGGAACGATGCGGGGCGGAAGTGTAGAGGCCCCACGACGCGCCCCCAAGGCCGATTTCACGCACGTTGCCCTGGTGGTTTCTACGGGTCACACGTGATCCTCGCGCTCGAGTGCACGGCACGTGGGAGCCGACCGGCCGTAAGGCCGCGGGCGAGCCACGCTGGACGCCGCATCTGTTGGTGGTTCGCCCCACGCCTCACGGCGTTGGGCTTGGACGGAGGCCGGGCGATGCTCATGGAGGTCCCGTACAAGCCCAATGCGAACCGGGAAGACACGCAGGTTGAAAACCTGCGCTACGAGAAGAGGCAGCGAG
>JBBAVQ010000134.1:0-8476 GCA_040397625.1 Pirellulales bacterium
TCCGTGAAAGCCCAACGCCGTAAGGCGTGGGGTGTGGTCAGGATCGGCCCAAGATCATTCCCACGCCGTAACGCGTGGGGCCTTGCGTGGTGCGTGGAACCACCGCGGGACGCTTGTGCAGGTTGATACCCCGCACCACCGTGCGGAGCAACCTGCCGGCTGCGGTGCCGCGACGTCGCGCGAGAATCACGTGCGACCCGTAAACTCAGGGCGTCGCCGCCGCCCGCCGCCGGGGCAGCCGGGCCTGCTTCCAGACGTCCTCGATGGCGTTCAAGAGCCCGTCGATCGCCTCCAGCGGGTGGATGGCGTTGACCTGCACGCGGAGCAGGCCGCCGTGGATTGGTACGGCAGGGTACGTGGCCGACTGGGCGTAGTAGCCGCGATCGAAGAGCTGTCGGCCTGCGGCGAACGTCTTCTCCATGTCGCCGACGACCAGCGAAATGATCGCGGAATCGCCGCCGTGATGCTCGATGCCGATCGCGTCGAGGCCGGTCGTGAACCGCCGGATCCGCTCGTGGAGCGCGGCCAGGATCTCGTCGTACTCCGGCGACATGATGATGTCGCAGACGGCGCTGATGGCGGCCAGGTAGGGCGGCGGCACGGGGCCGCCGAAGATGAACGTGCTGGAGCGGATCTTGAGGATCGTCTTCAACTCGGGCGTGCAGGTGACGAAGCCGCCGAGGCACGAGAAGGCCTTCGACAGCGACCCCACCATGAGCACGTTGTCGAGCGTGCCGAGGGCTTCGGCCGCCGCCCCACGGCCGCGGGGACCGACCACGCCGGTGCCGTGGGCATCATCGACATACATGATCCCGCCCAGCCTGCGAACGGTGGCGTCGAGTTCGGCGAGCGGCGGTGTGCGGCCCGACATGCTGTAGACGCCATCGATCGCCAGCACGAGGCCCGCATGGCTGCCGGCCTGGGAGACCACCCGCTCCAGGAGCCGCGGGTCGGGCGACGTGAGTTCCACCACGCGGGCTCCAGCCGCGGCGGCGAGCCTCGCGCCCTGGTGCACGCTGTCGTGCGACTCGCGATCGACGACGAGCAGGTCGCCGGGCTGGGTGATCGCTGGTAGCAGACCGACATTGGCCAGCGTGACGCTCGGATAGATGAAGGTGTCGGGCACGCCCAGCCACGCCGCCAGCTTCTCCTCGGCTTCGTCCACGAGCACCGGACTGGAGAAGGCCCGCGACGCGCCGTTGTGGGCGCCCCACGCCGGCAGTGCCTCGCTGATCGCCTCGTGGATCCGCGGATGCCGATCGAAGCCGAGGAAACTGTCCGATCCAAAGTTCCAAACGGTGTGGCCGTCGATCGTCGCCCGCCGATCGTCGGTCGTGGCATCGAGGAGCAGGTCCTTGAGGTGCATCCCCGCGTTGGCATCGAGAAACGCGAGGGCCACGCGGGTGACCTTGTTCCTGGAGAGTCGTTCCGTAAGCGGTTCGAGACCCTGAGGGTCACTCGCATCGGCTGGCGTCGCCACTCGCTGCCGACCGGCCACCGAGAGCCGCTGCAACAGCGACCCCACCGTGATCTGCCCCACCTTCGTCATCGCGCCATCCCTGCCAGCCCGTTTCCGCGCGGTCGGAGTCCTGCCAACCGGACGCCGCGGAGACGCCGCAGCAGGCTAGCACAGGCAGGCGGATGTCGGCCACGATCCCGTCAACGGGGCAAACGTGTGTTGGGCAAAACGGGCCGCGGCGCACCCTTTCAGCCGAGCATCCAGTCTGGCAGCCGGCGGACCTGTCCCTGCGGGTCAACGCAGACGACCGTCGTCTCACCGGTGACGATGATCTGCGTACCGCGGATCACCTCGTAGGCGTGCTTGATGTGGGCCGCCCCGATTTTCTCCACCCTGGTCCGCAGCAGGAGCAGGTCGTCGTACTCCGCCGGAGCCCGATACGACAGCCTGGCGTCCGACACCACCATGAACAGGCCAGCATCTTCGAAGTCACGGTAGGAGTGGCCGTGAGACCGGAGCATCTCGGTACGGCCCATCTCGAAATACGTGAGGAAGTTCGCGTGGTGCACCCGCCGTTGACCGTCGGTTTCCTGATACCGGACGCGAATTTCCATCTCGTGCACCACCGCCATCGCCACCTCCTCGGGCCGAGGGTCGCCCCGGCCGTTCGTTGACCGCAGCGTGGGCCAGACTCTATCCTGCCGGGCGGCGAAGCCGCAAAACGGCATCGCTCCCCCTGCGGGCGGGCCGACATCACCGAGCGGAGACGACATCGTGAGTCACGGCGACGCGGGCGAGGGTGCTGGAATCGGCTTTGCGACCTCGCGGGGCCGCAACTGGCCGACCCTCCGTCAGTTCACCGTGTTTCTCGAAAACCGCGTGGGCCAGTTGCTCGAGGTCGTGCGGCGGTTCGAGGGATCCCGGGTGCGGATCGTGGCCCTGTCGATCAACGATTCGGGCGAATGTGCCTTCGCCCGCTTTCTGCTGAGCCATCCCGAACAGGGCCGCGAGATCCTCGAACGGGCAGGCCTCGCGATCATCGAAAGCGACCTGCTCGGCGTGGAACTTCCCGACGATCATCAGCCGCTGCTGCGGATCTGCACCGCGCTCCTCCAGGCAGAGGTGAACATCATCCAGGCCTATCCGATCATGGTCAGGCCCCGCGAACGACCTGCCGTCGCCCTGATGGTGGACAACACCGAGATGGGCATGGAGACCCTGGCGGCCAAGGGGTTTCGCATGCTCACCGAGGGCGATATCGACGAGATCGGCTGATCGGCCATCCGCTGATCCTGCCGTCGGCAGCGACCGGGAGACCGTCCTGTCAGTCGAACATATCGTCCGGCACGGCGGTGAGTTGCCGCACCACGATCCGCTGCACGGTGTCCCACGCCACGGCCGTCAGCGTGACGCTGCCGTCGGCAGCCTGGCTGGCGAACAGTCCGTGCGTGCCGCCCGACCAGCGGGGCGAAAACTCCTCCGGCAGGAGCACCGCGCCGCCGACCAGGTGCAGCTCGACGATGCCGCCATGATCGCGCTCCGCCCAAAGCCGCGCGAGGAGCATCGCCATCGGGTTCGATTCGGCTCCCGCGAACATCGAGCCCGCCGCTGGTCCCTGCCAGGCGGCTGCATCGAGGGCGGCCCCCGACCCGACGGCCGGGTGGCCGATTCCGGAAATGAAGGTCCAGTCGGCCTCCTCGGGGGCTGGCTCGGGGGAAACGACAGGCTCCGCGGGCGAAGGGGACCCGCCTGCCTCGACCGCCACGGGTTCTGGTGCTGGGCCAATGTCCGGGATCTGGAGCGGGACTGAGCACTTGCTGCACTTCCCGTGCTTGCCGGCCAACGCCACCGGAACGACAAGCCGGTGCCCTTCGGGACAGAAGAACACGATCTGGCCGTCCACGACCTTGGGCTCCGCCGATGGCGGGGCTGCGAGGGCGGCATCCTTCCGGGGCATCACGCGGGTCTTGTCGTCGGCCATGCGCGGCATCGCTCAGGGTGGGGTCGACAGGGGTCTGTCCGTCCAAGCCAGTGTATCGACGGCGGAGCGACTTGACGCGGCCCGAGAGGCGTCTGACACTGCCGCCTCTGCCCCTTCCCGCACCCGGCACGTTTTCCCCATGGCCATTCCCGTCATCTGCCCCAGCTGCCAGTCGCGGTTCTCCGTGAGCGACCAGTTCGCCGGGCGGACCGGGCCCTGCCCAAAGTGCAAAAAACCGATCACGATCCCCGCGGTGACCGCCGAGGCCGTGGTGATCCACGAGCCCGAGGCGCCGGTGACGACGTCGGGCGGCACGGGCCGCGCACCCACGGCGCCGATCCGCCGGATCGAGAAGCCGATCTCGACGATGCGGTTCGCGGCGGTCGGGGCCGCGGCGGTCGCCGCTGTGGCGGCGGCATGGGCCATGGGTCTGTTCGCCAAACCCGCCGATCTCCCGTCCTGGCTGCTGCTTGCCGCCGCGTTCCTCATCGCCGTGCCGTGTGCCATGCTCGGCTACATCGCCGTCCGCAACCGGGAGCTCGAGCCCTTCACGGGAACGCCATTCCTACTGAGGTCGCTGGCCTGCGCGGCCGTCTACGCGGGGCTCTGGGGCGTGAAGGGGCTGCTGCCACCGGAGGCTACCGCGGAGATGTGGCAGTGGGTCTACTTGGCTCCGATGTTCGTCGTCGCGGGGGCCCTCGCGGCCCTGGTCGCCTTCGAACTTGAGTGGGGTTCCGCCGTGGCCCACTTCTCGCTCTACGCGATGTTCACGTCGCTCCTGCGGTGGCTCCTCGGCCTACCGCCGCTCTGAACCGACGCTGCCCCATGTCGTTCCCCAGCATCCCGGAACTCGCGGCCCTCGATTCGACGTCATCTGGCGTGCGGATCCCGCCGGGCGACACCGCCCCCCTCACGCCGCGGGTGCGGTCGCTGCTCGATACGGCCGAGATGCGGCGGCTCGCCCGCGTCTCACAGCTCGGGCTCGTATCGCTGGTGTACCCCGGGGCCGTGCACTCGCGGCTCGAGCACTCGCTGGGCGTGTATCGCCTCGCGATCGAGTTTCTCGGCCGGCTGCAGGCCGAGCCCCGATTCGTCGATGTCGTCACAGATGCCGACGCGTCGGCGTTCATCGCCGCCGCCCTCGTGCACGACATCGGCCACTGGCCCTACTGCCACCCCATCGAAGACATGGGGCTCCCCGAGGTTCCGCGGCATGAGTCGCTGGTCGCAGGCATCCTGGCGGAGGGCGGCATCGCCGACGTGCTCGAATCGGAGTGGGGCGTCTCGCCCGCGCGGATCGCCGAACTGATCGAGGGCTCCGCCCGCGACCGGGCCGGCCGCATTCTCCATTCCCTCCTCTCCGGGCCCATCGACGTCGACAAGATGGACTACCTGGCTCGCGACAGCCTCCACGCCGGCGTGCCCTACGGTCGCAACTTCGACCAGCCCCGGCTGCTCGCCAATCTCTGCCTTGATGAGCGGGGCGATGGGCTTGCGATCGCCGACAAGGGGCGGACCGCCGCGGAGCTGATGGTGTTCGCGCGGTACGTGATGTTCAGCGAGGTTTACTGGCATCACGCCGTCCGGGCGGCGACGGGCATGCTCCAGCGCGCCATCTGGATCGTGCGGCCGTCCCTCACTCCCGAGAGCCTCGCCCGCACGGATGATCACCAGTTCGTGTCGTGGATCACGGCGGCAGCCGCAGACACTTCCGCAGCCCCGTTGGTCGCCGGGCTGTTTGGCGCACGCCGACGGCTCTACAAACGCGTGGCCAGCTTCGACGCCCTGCATCGCCCGCAGGTCCACGCCGCCTTCGCGGGGCGGCCATACGGGCAGGTCGTGGCCGCCTGCGAACGGCTCGCCGCATCGCTCTCGTCCCGCACCGGCAGGCGGATCGAGCCGGATGCGTTGCTCATCGACGCCCCGCCGGCTGAGCGGGAGGTGGAGTTCCGGCTCCAGATCCGCGAGCGGGCCGACCACTCCGCCGAGGCCCCGTGGCAGTGGCGGAAACTCGAGGACCTCTCGCCCGTCGTCCGGAGCCTGGCCCACGAGCAGTTCGACAACCTGGTGAAACGGGTGCGGGTGTTCGTCGCGGCCGACATCGCCGAGGCCGTCCGCGGCTGCGGCAGCCTCGAGGATCTGCTCCTGGAGGCTGCCGAGCCCGAAGGTCTGGGGCAGACTGCGTGAGGCGCCCGCAGTGCTGCCGGTCTTACTTCACGGGGCCGCCCGGGAGTTTGCCTTCCTGGATCAGCGTGCCGAAGGTCGGTGCGTCCGGCTTCGACGGATCGCTCGACAGGCCCGCGACCTCCTGCAACGCCGCCTTGATCTTCTCGACGTTCTTGGCGTCTTCCTTTTTGTCGAGCCTCTCCGCGAGAGCGTGACCGTAGGCGTTTCGCTCCTTCTTGCTCGCCGGCAGATGGCAGACGTTGCACTTGGCCTCGTCGACGGCGGCCGCCAGCGGCGTGCCCTCCTTGACGTACATGGCCTTGAACTCGTCGGCAAACTGCTTGATGGCAAAGGCTTCGCGGGTCAGGCCACCCGCTGCGACCGTCAGGCCAAGGACCGCGAGGCACGCATATCGAAAATCGCGGATCATCGCTGCACTCCGGAGGGATCATGGCGCAGGGCGGCCCGGTGGCCACCCCGCATGATTTCTCCCACTAGACAAGGATGCTTCGGCAGCGTCAAGCAGCCGGATGGGCGATAGGCCGGGGCCACACGACGGGTCAGCCGCCCGAACCCGCCCAGCTGGCCGAGTCGGGGCGTGGGCCAGGAACCTGCTGGTGAAACAGCGGTGGGACCACGTCTCGGACCGGTTCGTCGATCCGCTCGGTCGATGCCTCGATGCGACGGAAGGCACCGCCCCCTTCATAGCGGCTCCGGCGGTCGATCCATTGGCAGGCCGTCCGGTAGGCGTCGATGTCGGCGTCACCATACTGCTCGATGAACGGCCGGCCGGCGTCGACGACGACCCGGCTGTCCACCGCCCGCATGCGGAGCCGCACCGGCACCGGCCGCTCCGCTGAGTCACCAAGTGAGATCACACCCGCCCCGCAGGCGACTTCCATGCCGTCGAGGTCACAGTCGATGTCGAGCGGTTCCGTCTGCGTCCCTTGGGCGGCGACAAACCACCGCGGCGACACGAACGCCCCGTCATGCCAGCGAAGCGTCACCCGGCCTGGGCCGGCGGCGTGTGCGTCGAGAAAGACGGCGTCTCCGGCCCCCCGGGTGCGGTTGAGGACAATCGTGCTCGAAGTCGGATTACCCGGCTCCGACGCCACCGTCACGAAGGCGGGCAGTTCCCCGGCCACGGGCCTGGGAGTCACGGGGTTTCCCGGCATGACGAGTGTCACATCATCGCACGTGAGCCTCCCGGAACGGATGCCGAAGAGCACCGCACGCGCCGCGGTGTCGGTCGGGTCGGCAAGCCGCAGGGACAACCCGCGGACGACCAGCGTGCCGTCGCCCACATCGCAGGCCACTGGCGATCCTTGGGGCGTCGAGGCTCGCATGGCACTGAACTCCACCACGGGACGCCGCCCGAGAGCCGGCCGGATGGTGATGTGTCGCCCCGCGATCCCAAACGGCTCCTCGCGCCGCACACCGTCGTATGCCAGCTCGATGGTGCCACCATCCGCGATGCGCCGCACGGCTTCTGCCAACGACGACACCTCGCCGGGTTCGGGCGAACCCGTCACCACGGTGATGAGGTTCGCCGACGCGTCGCCCGATTGCACGAGCGGTGCTGTCACAGCCGCCCGCCGATCCCACGCCGACACGGCCCACATGGCCGCGACCACCGTGAGCAGGCCGGCGACCGAAACGAGCCACGGAAGCGGGCCAGCCCTGAGCGACTCGGCCACCGAGACCGCGGTGGCGAGCGGGCGAGGCGAGGCGACGTGCAACCCCTGCTCGTCCGCGAACGCCGCCAGATCGGCGACGAGCACCGCCGGTCTCTGGTAGCGGTCGAGAGGATCCTTCGCCATGAGCCGGGTGACGATCTCCGCAAATCGTCGGGGCACGTCGGGGCGGATCTCATCGAGCGCCGGCGGTGCCTGCTGCTGGTGCTGCAGGAGTTTCTGAACCATCGTGCCATCTGCAAACGGCGGGCGGCCGGTGAGCATGAAGAAGATCGTGCAGCCCAGCGAGTAGAGGTCGCTGCGGACGTCGGCAGCCCGTGGATCGCGAGCCTGTTCGGGCGAGATGTAGTCGAATGTGCCGAGCGTCATGCCGCTCACGGTCAGGTCTCGATCGTCGGTCACCTGCGGCAGTCGGGCCAGCCCCATGTCGACGATACGGGCTCGGCCCGTCGGCGTAATCATGATGTTCGAGGGCTTGATGTCGCGATGCACGACGTCCCGCTCCGACGCGTGCTCGAGCGCATCTGCCACCTGAATCGCGACGTCAACGGTGCGGGCCAGATCGAATGGCCCCTCCGTTCGAATCACGTCCCGCAGGTTCGTGCCCTCGATGAACTCGAAGACGATGAAGTGCCAACCGTTCTCACTGCCGACGGCATGGACGCGACCGATGTTCTCGTGGTCGAGTCGCGCGGCCGACTGGGCCTCGTTCCGAAACCGCTTGAGCATCTCCTCGTCGTCGGCCTGGCGTCCGGCCAGCACCTTCACGGCCACGGTGCGGTCGAGGGTGGTATCGAGCGCGCGGAAAACCGCCCCCATGCCTCCGCCCCCGATGAACTCGTCGAGCCTGTAGGGGCCGAGCATCGTGCCGTGGAGCATCCGGCCGATTTCGCCGGTCGTCGCCGGCCCGCCGGCGATCGGGCCAGTGGCTGTGCCGCTCCACGATGCGGCCGAATCGCCGCGAGAGATCACCGTGGCGTCGTCGATGGCGCCGGCAGGCAGTGGTGCGGGGAGCGATGCCGAGCCGTTGGACTGGTCGGGTTCCGACATGCATCCGACCCTAACACCGCCGTCGGCGACGGGTCAAACCGCCGGATTCGCCAGTTGCGGTGACGGCCGCGCCGCGCATGAAAAAACCCCGGCCCTCGCGGGTGCGAGGGCCGGGGCTCGTATCGT
>JBBAVQ010000135.1:0-1636 GCA_040397625.1 Pirellulales bacterium
GGGCAGCCCTGAGTGGCGCGGCGGAGCCAGCGTGCCCCCATCGCTTACGCGATTGGGCTTCCTGAGTTCGTAGCGAACGTCCGGCGATGGGCATGGGCAGCCCTGAGCGCGAAGCAGAGCTTCATGGTCACAGGTTGAAAACCTGTGCTACGAGAGGCGGTGCTACAAAGAGAGGCAGCGAGGGGCTTTCCGAGATTCACGGCGGCTCACGCCGCGGCGCCGTTCATCCGGGCCAGCTTTCGCAGCCGCTTCCGCTCGGCCTTCGAGAGATACCGCTGCTCCTGATCCGAGCCATCCGTGTATTCGGTCTCCGAGTCGTCGTCCGAGGCCACCGCCGGTTCGAAGGCCGTCGCGTCATTCTCCTCATCATCCTGCACGGGCTGCGGCACCGACTTCCCGGTGTCGGCCTTGGCGGGCTTCACCGCCTTCGGCTTCACCGTCCCGCACTGGCCGCGAACCTCGCGGATCACCGACCGGGCGGCGGCGAGCATCGCCGCGAACGCAAAGGCCGACCCGAATGACCAGGCCGCGAGCCCGGCCGCCTGAATCCGCTCGCCGCCCGCAGCCATGCAGCTTGCGGCGGCCGAGGCTCCCCAGGCGATCAGCGCGAGCGTCAGCCAGGCCGACGTGGCGAGCCTCTCGTGGAGCGGCAGCACGGCCCAGAGCGACACGGCGACGACGACGACCGACGACACCGCCACCCACCAGCCGATGCCGGCGGGCCCGAGGACGATGCCCGTCGCATCCGACACCGCCGCGGCCACGAGACGACCCACCGGCACCACGCCGTCACAGGCCGTGACGACGAGCACGAAGGCCATCCAGCCCCAGGCGCGGAAGCGGCCCTTGAAGTCGTCGCGGCGGTGCCGCCGCATCAGGCGCACGATCAGCGCCACGCCAGCCGCCACCACGAGCAGCATCTGGGCGAGCCAGATCTGCAGCGACGCCATGCCGAGCGGGTCGAACACGGCTCCGGCCGCCGCGACCGTACGGGCGAACCGGCCGCCGCCGACAAACAGGTCGCGTCCGAAGAACGGTCCGCTGCAGGCGGCCGCCACGACGGCAGCGAGCGGGACAAGCACCGCGACGATCGCCAACGACAGTCCGCCGATGCCGGTCGGCAGGAGGACGGCCGGCCCACGCTGCTTCTCGGGGAGCGCGTCAGGGTCATAGGCGGCGATGGCGCGGGGAGAGTCGGAGGCGGGCGCGTCGGCCTGTCCGGCCGACCGCTTCCAGGAAACGACCAGACGACGACGCTGATCGCGCCGCTGGCTCGACGACAGGGACATGACGCTGCTCGAATCCGTTCGAGGGTGTCGCGATTGAAACGACGCCGGCACTCCTTGCCGGCGGGGACTCACCGAGTCCCGGCGCAGGCCGATGGCAACCACCCGAAGGCGACCCACCGTCCCACGACCGGATCCTTCGACCGAATCGATTGGGTTCGTTCAACCGGCGGTCCGCCGACCCGAGAGAAGGCACACCGGGCAGGTTCGGCACGGTCGGTGTCCCGGGCACCGCCGGCTCAATCGATGCGATCCGCACGGTCTCGCACCGCGAAGGATTTGCCGCCCCCGCACGCGTCCGCTACGATCCTGCCGCACGAGCCAACCCGGTTTTCATCCGTCCGTTTCAA
>JBBAVQ010000135.1:1736-3126 GCA_040397625.1 Pirellulales bacterium
TTTCAACCCTGTTTCCGGAGTCCCGCCATGGCCTACACGCTGCCCCCGCTTCCCTATGCCTTCGACGCGCTGGAGCCCTACATCGACGCCCGCACGATGGAGATCCACCACGACAAGCATCACGCGGCCTACGTGACGAACGTGAACAAGGCCCTCGAGGCTCATGCCGACCTCGCCGCCCTGCCGGTGGAGAAGCTGATCGCCGATCTCGAAAAGGTGCCGGAGGGCATCCGTACGGTCGTCCGCAACAACGGCGGCGGCCACGCCAACCACACGCTGTTCTGGGAGTCGATCGGCAAGGGCAAGGGGGGCGAACCTTCCGGAGCCCTCGCCGAGGCCGTCCGCTCCGTGTTCGGCGACTTCGCGAAGTTCAAGGAGGAGTTCACGAAGGCGGCCATGGGCCGGTTCGGCAGCGGCTGGGCGTGGCTCTCGGCCGACAAGACGGGCAAGTTGCTGATCGAGAGCTCGGCGAACCAGGACAGCCCGATCATGCACGGCAACACGCCGCTGCTCGGCCTCGACGTCTGGGAGCACGCGTATTACCTGCTCTACCAGAACCGCCGGGCCGACTACGTCGGCGCGTTTTACAACGTGATCGACTGGGACGCTGTCGGGAAGCGGTTCGCCACGGCGAAGAAGTAGGCTGGTTCATCCGCATGTCGCCGGCCGGCATCGCCGGGCATTCGAGCCCGGTCATCCGGGCCGGGGTTGACGCGCCTCCGGCCGGGATCCTATTTCCCCGTTTCCAGGGTGAAAGGATCCCGTCCGGAGACATTTCATGACGTCGGCGTCGTTGCAGCGAGTCGGTTTCGGACCGTCGGCCCGGGGGCTCATCGTGCTCCTTGTCGCCGTCGCAGCGGTCGGCTGCAAGTCGGGCAGTTCCTGGACGGCCAAGCCGTCTTGGTGGACGTTTGGCGGCAGCGGCGACGATCCCGCGAAACTCGCCGCGGCGCCCCCGGCGACGACCGACGCGACGAAGCCCTCCTCAGCGAACACACCGTATCCCACGACCACCACGCCGGAAGGCTACGTCATGGAGAACGCCCAGCGGGCGGGCCAGCCGCAGGTCGCTTCGGCCTCGCAGCCGACCACGACTCCAGTCACGGAACCAGCCGCGGTCACCTACGGATCGAAGCCGCCCGTCACCGCCACGCCGTCGCCGCCGCCGCAGATGGCGGCTGCCAGTGCCGGAGGCGGCAACCTCTCGGGCATCGCCCCACAGGTCGGTCCGTACGGGGCTCCGCCGGGCGCATCACCGCTCGAGCAAACACTTCCGGCATCGGCGCCGGCGAGTTCCTTCGGTGCCGCTCCGCCCGCGGCGGCTGAAGCCGGAGTCCGCATGGCCGACGCCCGCGCGGCCGAGAGCTGGGCGCCCGCAGCCGCCGCACCG
>JBBAVQ010000135.1:3226-8463 GCA_040397625.1 Pirellulales bacterium
CGCCGCGTCCGCCGCCGGCGACAGCCGCTATGGAGCGAGCATGGGCAGTAGGTTTGCGGGCCCCGCGCAGCCCATCGCCCAGCCGGCCCCCGCCTCGGATTTCCCGCCCATCACACCGGCGGCACCTGCCACACTGCCAGCCTCGATCGATCCGCTGGCGGCGCCTGCGGCGGGACCGACAGCCGCGCCGTCGTCTCTCGCACCGCCGACCCCCACTCGTCGGGCCGATCCCGGCTACCGGCCCGGCGGCACGTCGAGCTACCGTCCGAGTCGCACGATCCTCGCCGGCGATGCCACTGCAGAACCGGCCGTCGTTCAGCCCGTGTCGTTCGAGATGCCGGTAACCCAGAGCCCGTAAAAAGCCGGCTACGCCGGGCCCGTCACCAGCCCATCACCATGTTCGACTCGATCACCTTGCGGGCCCGATCGAGGTCGTCGCCCGTTTCGTGCATGTAGAGCCGGATCGCATGCACCTTGTCGCCGGCAGCCTTGGCCAGGCACTCGCGGGCGGTGCTGCAGGGATTGGACCGTGAGTCCTTGAGGCCGAGGGCCGATTTCGAGATCACCCACGAATCGCGCGGGCGACGGGTCAGCCGCACGATCTTCTCGCCGGGATAGGCATCGTGCACCACCGCCGAGGCGGCCTGCTCGTCGGCGGCCCACGAGATGATGATGTGCGCGTCGGTCTCGATCTCGAACAGCGGCATGGGCGGTGCTCCTGAAGCCTTCGCGTGGAGGGTACGGCAAGCGGTTCCAGCCGTCAAACCGCCGGCAGACCGCCACGCCGTCACCGACATACAATCGGAGGGTCCCGTCGCGGTCGCGACGGAATCACGATCCGACTGCGGCAGCACCGACTGGCACGATGAAGTACGACCGCCTCGGCTTTCCGATCCCGCCGGAGTTCACGCCTCCCGACGACCGCCTGGCATCCACAACGCCACTTCGCCGCGTGACCGCAGGCGGCGACACCGAGCCGGCGGCGCCCCGACGAACCGCTGGTCGGGGCAAGAGGCTCTTCCTGCTCGGCCTGCTCGCGGCCGTGATCGTGCCCGCCGTGCTCGCCCCCGGCGTGATGCCGGTGATTCGCGATGCCGTGGTGCAGTGGTCGCTCGAGCAGGCGATCGCCCACGAGGGCCGCGGCGAACTGCGGTCCGCGGTCCGCGACATCAGCCGCGCGATCGGCTGGGCCGGCCACGACACGGAACGGCGAAGCCAACTCCTCTGCTGGCGGGCCATGCTGCGGATCGAGAACCACGATCCTCGCGGCGCCGCCGCCGATGCCGATGCGGCGATGGCGATCGCCCCCACGCTCACGCAGCCCCGCCGCGTGAGGGCGCTGGCCCACGTGATCCTCAACGAGCCCGACGCCGCGCTCGCCGACGCCCAGACGGCCGTGGAACTCGCGGGGCCCGGCAATCCCGAGGCGCTCAACCACCGCGCCTACATCCGCGCGCTCGTGGGCCGCGACCTCGACGCGGCGCTCGTTGACGTGGACTCCGCGCTCGCGGAGGACGATTCCGGCCCCGCGGAGTTCCTCGACACCAAGGGGTTCGTGCTCCATCTCCTCGGCCGGCACCACGAGGCGGTGGACCTGCTCAACGTGGCCATCGACCTCGCGCAAAAGGAGCGCCGCGAACTCGTGGCACTCGCCGGCCACGCCGATCCCGACGAACTCGCCTACCGCCTGCGATCGCTCGATCACGGCCTCGCCGTGATGCTCCACCACCGTGGAATGGCCTGCCAGGCAATCGGACTGGCCGGGCAGGCCCGGCAGGATTTCGAGACGGCCGAACGCAAGGGCTACGCGCCCGAGAGGGGCATTTTCTGACGCCGTCGTGCAGCCGTCTGGCCGTGGCGGTCGCCGTCGCTATACTCGTGCTCGACGAGGTGGACACCCGATCCGGGGTCGCCGAAACCGCGGTTCCGCGGTGTTCGGTCCCGACACGGGGGTGTAGCTCAGTTGGTTAGAGCGCCAGCCTGTCACGTTGGAGGCCGCGGGTTCGAGTCCCGTCACCCTCGCTCGTCCACTCGTCGCGCCGCATGATGCTTCCGGGCTCAGCCATCGTCACCGGCGCCGCCAGCGGCCTCGGCCAGGCGATCGCCAACGCCCTGCTGGCCGAGGGCTGGACCGTCGCCTGCGTCGATCTGCCCGAGGCAATCGCCCGCCGCGATGCGGAAGCGCCTCCCGGAGGCCGCGAGCAGCGCATCGCGATGGACGTGCGCGACGGTGCCGCCTGGCAGTCGCTCCACGACCGGCTCCGCGGCGAGTGGCAAGACCTCGACCTGCTCGTCAATGCGGCCGGGGTCGGCGCCGCCGGCGCCGTGGGCACGCTGCCGGAGTCGCAGTGGCGACGGGTGGTGGACACCAACCTCATCGGCACCGCGCTCGGCTGCGAGACCTTCCTGCCATGGCTGCGGGCCAATCGTCGTCGGCCCCATCTCGTCAACGTCGCGTCGATCGCGGCCGCGCTCGCACCGGCGTCGATGGCCGCCTACGCGGCGAGCAAGGCGGGCGTGGTAGCGCTCTCGGAGGCGATCGCGGCCGAGTGCCCGCGGCGGCGGCCGGGTGTGACGATCGTCTGCCCCGGATTCTTTCGCTCGGGACTGCTCGACACCTGGCACTTCACCGCGTCGCTGGAGAAACGGGAGGCCGAGCGGCGAATGGCGATCACCGGGTGGACGAGTGACCGCGTGGCCCGCCGCGTCCTCTCCGCGATCCGCAGGAACCGCCGCTACGTCGTGGTGGGCCTGCAGGCCCGCTGGTTCTGGCGTCTCAAGCGGCTCGCGCCGCGGTTCACCACGGCCCTCATGCGGCTCGCCTACCGGCGGCTGACGTAGCACAGGTTTTCAACCTGTGTCGCGGTCTGAGCAGGTTGAAAACCTGCTCTACGGTTCCGAGTCACTCCAACTCTTCCAGCCAGGCGCGGATCTCGTTTTCGTATTCGCTCGCCAGGCCGCCCACGATCAGCTGCCGGTGAAAACTGGCCGCGCCCCCCTTCTTCATGTCGGCGTCTTCGGCACTGGGAAACCGCTTACCCGGATCGGGGGCGATCAAGCCGCGGCAGAAGTCCATCAGGAGCTCGTTGCAGGTCACCTCGGTGGGCAACACCTGCGGCAGGCGATGGACCAGCGACCGCTTCGCCTCGAGCAGGTCGCTGAACGACTGCAGCCCGGCAAATGGCGGCTGGCCCGAGAGCATCTCGATCAGCACGTAGCCGAGGCTCGCCAGGTCGGACCGCGGCGTGTTTTCCCTGCCCTCGAGCACCTCGGGCGCGGCGTAGGCCGGCGTGCAGGTCTTGGTGGGGGGCGGCTCGTCCACCGGGTGCGCCGATCCGATGTCGATGATCTTCGCGTTGCCCGTCCGCTTGACCATGATGTTGGCCGTCTTCACGTCGGCGTGGACGATCCCCTCGCGATGGAGCGCGGCAAGCGCGGCAAGGCACTCGCGAACGATCGCGATCGCCACGCCCGGCTTGAGCCGCGACTGCTGCGGCCCCGCCGTCACCACCACCTTGTTGAGATACCGCCACCGATCCTCGGTCACGCTCGCCCGCGTCCGCTCGAGGAGTTCGGGAGCGAGGAGCCGGGAGAGGTCGTAGCCGTCGATCCACTCCATCTCCATGATCCGAATCATCCGCTGCTCGACGAAGTTCTGCACGTCGAGGAGATTGTCTTGCTGGATCTGGGCGACCCGCGCGGCCACCGCCGCGATCCGGTTCATCGCCTCGCCATAGGCCTGCTCCGAGGCATATCGCTCGGGCGAGAACACCTTGAGGGCCACCGGGAGCGTGAAGTTGTCGGAGCCGCGGCGGGTGGACAGGTAGACCACCCCCTGGCCGCCGGCCCCGAGCCGCCGGGAAAGCGTGTGATACTCCGTCCAGTTGAGCCGGCCGGCACCGAGGATCTCGGTGTACTTCGCGAGGAGCTCCTCCGGACAGCGGCTCCCGACCTCACCGGCCGCCGTGATCGTCGGCCGGTCTTCCTGCAGGATGGTGGTGCTCATGACGGCGTCTCCTCGTCGGGCGGTTCCGGGAAGCCGAGCCGCTTGTCGACGAGATTCCGCAGGGGCCTGCCCTCGCGGTATCTCCGGAGATTATCGCAGAAAAAGTCGGTCATGGCATCGATTCGGTGTTTCGCCTGCCCGCCCACGTGCGGCGTGATCAAGAGCCGCGGGGCGGTCCACAGCCGGCTCTCCGGCCTCGGGGGCTCCTCGGGGGTGACGTCGAGGGCGGCGGAGTCGAGGTGACCGCTTTCGAGCGCGTCAACGAGGGCGTTTTCCTCGACCATCGCCCCGCGAGCCACGTTCACGAGGATCGCCCCCTTCTTCATCCGGGCGATCGCGCGGGCGTCGATGAGGTTGCGCGTGTGCTCGGTGAGCGGCGCGCAAAGGAAGAGCACATCGATCTCCGGCAGGATGTCGAAGAGCGTGTCCGGCCCCCCGAGAAACTCGACGGCCGGCGGCTTTCGCACCGGAAACCAGTCGGTGGCGAGAATCCGCACGCGAAAGGGCTCGAGCACCTCGACGAGCCGGCGGCCGTTGCCACCGAGCCCCACGATGCCGACGGTGGCTCCGGTGAGGTCCACGGTGGGCCGCCGGACAAACTCGCGGCGGGCCTGCTGCTCGAGGAACAGCGGAAACCGCCGCGTGCAGGAGATCGCCATGCCGACAGTCTGCTCGGCCACCTGGTCGGCGAGCACGCCCGAGGCGCTGGTGACGATGATGTCGGACGCCACGACCGGCGGCACCAGGCAGTGGTCGAGCCCGGCCGCCGACGACTGAATCCAGCGAAGCCGTCGTCCGGCGACCACCTGCTCCCAGGGCACGGGCACCTTCGGGTGGCCGCAGAAAAGGTCGGCCGTGGGGAGTTGCTCGGCCACCCGCTCCTGGCCGGCATCGACGAGCGTGGCCTCCGGCCACACCCGCTGAATTTGGGCGACGTGGTGGGGCTCGACGGGATAACAGAGCACGATTCTCATGCCCGCGGTTTTCGCAGGGTGACCGCCAATCTGGCAAGCGTGTTTCGCGTCACCGTCGGAGAGCGTCTCCGAGTGAGCGATTCAGCCGCGGAGGAGGCGTACGGCACGGCCTCAGGAAGCGCAACGCCGTAAGGCGTACGGCCGACTGCAGGAAGCGTAACGCCGTAAGGCGTACGGCTGCCCCGTGCCCGACGTCGCCTCGGCCCCCATCGCTTACGCGATTGGGCTTCCTGAACCCGCAGGAAGCGTAACGCCGT
>JBBAVQ010000136.1:0-1908 GCA_040397625.1 Pirellulales bacterium
TTGGACGGCATGCGTTGCGATGCCCGTATAAGCCCAACGGCGTAAGCCGTGGGGCCGCGGCCAGGACGACCCTTGAGCCACCGGCTTTGCCGGCGTAAAATGTACGCCCGTTCATCAACGTTCCCCCTCGATATTTCCTCCAGGGAGCCCACCCCGTGAACGCTGAAACGCTCCGCGAGATGATTCAACGGCGACCGTTTGAGCCCTTTCGTCTCCGCCTGTCGAACGGCGAGACGCACGAGGTGCGGCATCCGGAATGCGCCGTTGTCGGGAAGAGCAAGGTGCTCGTCTACTACCCCGAGCAGGATCGATTCGTGTTTGTGGCATTGATCCACGTCAACAGTGTGGAACTGCTCCAGTCGGCCTGATCACGTGAGAAAGTGACTCGTGGCCGACCGCACCACCACCGTCGAGCCACCGCAGACGCTCCTCGCGTCGCTCGCCCACCTCGGGCCCGGGATCGTGCTCGCCAGTTCGATCGTGGGCAGCGGCGAACTGATCGCCACTACCACGACCGGCGCCCAAGCGGGATTCGTGCTCCTGTGGCTGATTCTCATTGGCTGCGTGATCAAGGTGGCCGCGCAGGTGGAAATCGGCCGCACCACGCTCACCTGGGGTCGCACGTCGCTCGACGCGTTTGATCGCGTGCCTGGCCCGAGATTCGGCGGCCGAGGCTGGATCTACTGGGCCTGGGCGGCGATGACCGCGCTCATCGTCGTGCAGCAGGGAGGCATCGTGGCGGGAGTGGCTCAGACGCTCGCCGCCGGACTGCCCCTCACCAAAGTCGGACGCGAGTGGAACGCTTCCCATGACGAGGCCGCGGCCCTCCTCGTAGCCGAGGCCTCCGCCCGCCGCGGTGGCGATCTGACCACTGCCGACGCGCTGGCCGCCAAACTCGCCGCCTCGCAATCCGCTGCTGCCGCGCTCCCCGCCCCACCCGACGAGACGGCCTGGTGCCTGATCACCGGGGCCGTGACCGCCGTGCTTTTGGCGATCGGCCGCTACCGGCTCATCGAACTGGTGTCGCTCGCCCTGGTCGGCACCTTCACGCTCGTCACACTCCTGGCCCTCGTGATGCTCCAACTCGATCCCACCTGGGCGATCGCCAGCCACGAACTGGCCGGCGGCCTCGTGCCTGCGCTGCCCCCCGCGATCAACGGCCGCTCGCCGCTCGTCACGGCGCTGGCCACCTTCGGCATCATCGGTGTGGGAGCGAGCGAGCTGATGATCTATCCCTACTGGTGCCTCGAGAAAGGCTACGGGGCCGCCGTGGGGCCACGGGATGATTCGGCGGCGTGGGCCCGTCGGGCGCGGGGCTGGCTCCGCGTGATGCAGCTCGATGCCTGGGCATCGATGGTGGTCTACACGCTCGTGACCGTGTGCTTCTATCTCCTCGGCGCCGCCACGCTCGGCCGACTCGGGCTCGTGCCTGCCGGGAGCGAGATGGTGCGGACGCTCGGCGCGATGTATGCGCCAGTGTTCGGCACATGGGCGAGCGGCGCCTTCCTCGTCGGCGCCTTCGCCGTGCTCTACTCCACGCTCTTCGTCGCCGCCGCCGGCAACGCCCGGATGGTGGCCGACGGCCTGATTCTCGCCGGCTGGCTGCCCGCTGATGAGCGGTCGCGGGCTTCTTCTGCAAGATGGATCTCTGTGGCCTGGGTGCTTGCAGCCGCCGTGCTTGCCGTACTCATTCAGCAGCCGGTGGCGATGGTGCTCGCCAGTGGCATCGCGCAGTCGGTGATGCTCGCCGCGATCGGCGTGGCAGTGGTGTATTTCCGCTGGCGGGAGACCGATCCGAGGCTCGCGCCCTCGCGTGCGTGGGATCTGCTCCTCGCCGTGTCCGTGGCCGGACTCGTGACCGTGGGCCTCTGGACGCTCTGGGAGAAGCTCGCCCAGAGCGCGATGTGA
>JBBAVQ010000136.1:2008-8463 GCA_040397625.1 Pirellulales bacterium
GCCGTACGCCTTACGGCGTTACGCTTTCTGAGCGCGGGGCGGCCGTACGCCTTACGGCGTTACGCTTCCTGGGCAGGGGGGCTGGGGGGGTTATTCCGGCGACTCGTGAAACCGGCGTTTGCCCCGCCGCGATATGCCGAATATTATTACGCGACACGAATGTCGTACATTCCAGAGCGTATTGCCCGCAGCGTCCCCTCAGAGGCTCACGATTCATGGCGCCGTCACTCCGGTCGCCCGTCGTCCGCCGGACATCTGCCGCCCTGGCCGCTCGCAAGGGACAACTCGCGGCCCAGGCCCGGCCTACGCCGAGGCCCGAACCGCGATGGACGTTTCTCACCAACCACGCCCACGTGCTGATCGTGCTATCGAAGAACCCTTCGACGGTTCTCCGTGAGGTGGCCCTGCTCGTGGGAATCACGGAGCGGGCGGTGCAGCGGATCATTGCCGACCTCGAGAGGGATGGCTTCATCGAGCGGGAGAAGGTGGGCCGGCAAAACTCCTACCGACTGCGATCCAAGCAGCCGCTGCGGCATCCGATCGAGGCCCATCGGTCGATCGGCGATCTCATCGACCTCATCTGACTCCCGCGAGGCTCCAAGGCGGAAGACTCACTTGGCGGACCACCATCACCATTCCGGAGCGAGGACGCGGCCGTGGAAGCGGCTGACGGAGGCACTGCGCTTCGAACGGAGCGACCTCTGGACCGTGATCGCCTTCGCGATGGCCGTGGGCGTGCTCTCGATCGTCACGCCCGCCGCCATCGAGGCGCTCGTCAACACCGTGGCCTTCGGCGTGCAGCTCTGGCCGGTGGTCGTGCTCGCCGGGGTGATGTTCGGGTTTCTCGTGCTCTCGGTCCTGCTTCGGGCGATGCAGCTCTTCGTCGTCGAATGCCTGCAACGAAGGTTCTTCGTGCGGACGGCCGACGCCTTTGCCGACCACTTTGCCCGGGCCGAGATCAGCGCCTTTGACGGCCGCAATCCGACCGACATCGTGAACCGCTTCTTCGAGGTGGCCTCGGTCCAGAAGGCCTTCGCCACCCTGCTCGTGGACGGCATCGGCGTGGTGATGGTCACGCTCGTGGGCCTCGCGGTGCTTGCCTTCTACCATCCCTATCTGCTCACGTTTGCCGCGGTGATGGCGGCGCTTGTGTTCTTCCTGCTGTTCGTGCTCGGGATCGGGGGCGTGAAGAGCAGCATCGCGGAGAGCTATGCGAAGTTTGACGTGGCGGCCTGGCTGGAGGAGCTCGCGAAGTGCCCCCATACCTTCCGCTTCGGCCGCGGCGGCGAGCTGGCCCACCAGCGGGCCGACGACCTCGCCGATGCCTACGTGACCGCTCGCCGCCGGCACTTTCGCGTGGTCTGGCGGCAGACGCTCTTCGCCTTCCTGCTCGAGGCCGTGGCGATGACGGTGCTGCTCGGCCTCGGTGGCTGGCTCGTGATCAACCGGCAGCTGACGCTCGGGCAGCTTGTGGCCGGGGAGTTGATCGTGGCCCTCGTCCTGGCGGCCATCTCGAAGAGCGGCAAATACATCGAGACCTTCTACGACCTTCAGGCGTCACTCGACAAGCTTGGTGTGATCGACGAACTCCCGCTCGAGCGGGAGGGGGGCGAAGTGCTTCCCACCGGTGAGCGGCCGATGCGGGTGGTGGCCGAGACGCGGAAGTGGACGCCCAGCGGTCATGGCGGCACGGAGCCGCTGCGACGGCTCGAGATCAGCCCGGGAGAGCGGGTGGCGGTGTATGGGCCTTCGGGAAGCGGAAAGACCAGGCTCATGGAGACACTGGCGCTTCTGCGGGTGCCCGAGGAGGGGCTGCTGGAGTTTGACGGGCTCGACGCGCGGTCGCTCGATCGGCCCCAGACGCGGCTGCAAGTGGCCTACGTGGGGCAGGCAGAAACCTTCGCCGACACTGTGGCCGAAAACATCCGCGTGGGCCGCAGCGAACTCTCCGCCGCCGATGTTCGCCGTGCCCTGGAGATGGTCGGCCTGGCCGACAGCGTGGCCCGACTCCCTGAAGGTGTTAGCACGCCGATCGCCTCCGATGGGCTGCCGCTCTCGGCCAACGACGTCTCGCGGCTCTCGATCGCCCGTGCGATCGCGGGCAAGCCGCGGCTGCTGCTCATCAACGGCATGCTCGACCGGCTCGACCTGCGGACATCTCCGGAACTCATCGAGTCGCTCTTCGATCGCGCCGCTCCGTGGACGCTCGTGATCGTGACGGCCCGCGACGACATCAAGACCCGGTGCGATCGGGTGGTGGAGTGGTCATGACGTCGCAGGCAGAAAAATCGCGGACGCGAACCCAGGGGAAGTCGGCGCTCGCGCGGGCGGCGACGCCGCGGCTGGTTCGCACCCTGGCTCGCCTGCTTTTCCTGGTCTTCCTCGCCACGCCGTTCATCCTCGCCTTCGTACCCTGGCAGCAGACCGTAATGTGCCGGGGAATGGTCACCGCATATTCCCCAACCGAGCGATTGCAGGTGCTGACTGCCCGGGTTTCCGGCCAGGTCCGGACCTGGCACGTGGTCGAGGGAACCCGCGTGAAGATGAACGATCCCGTTGTCGATATCGAAGACAACGACCCTGAGCTCGCGGCCAGACTCGATGCGCAACGAGCCTTCCTCGCCGAGCGGCTCGTCGCCGCCCGCGATGAGGTAGTGGAACTGACCGCCGCCGCCAATGCTCAGGAGTCGGCACGCGATGCGGCGGTCAAGGCAGCGGAGGCGAACCGTGAAGCGGCACGACGATCCGTGGAAGTGGCTCGGCAGACCAAGGCCAACGCCGACTATGCGCTCACGTTCGAGAAGAACCGCTTCGAGACCTTCGAGGACCTCTTCACCAATCCCGAGTTTGGCGGCCTGGAAAGCCGGCTCAGCCGCGACGAGGCGAGGATGCGGTCGGACCGGGCCCAGACCGACACCGACAAGGCCGACGCCGAGATCCAACGGTCTCTGGCAACCCTGCTCACGCAGGAGGCCCTCCTGCTCCAGGCCGACGCGAATGGACTCTCGGCCATCTCGGTGGCCCGCAGCAACCTGCGAAAAGCCGAGCAAAACCTGTTCACGATCGAACGCGACATCCAGGAGATTGAGAACCGCATCGAGCGGTTCAAGGCGCGGAACGTGGTGGCCCCATGCGATGGCTTTGTCTACCGCGTGGCGGCGAGCGTGGGTCAAGGCGGGCAGTACGTAAAAGAAGGCGACGAGCTGTGCACGATCGTGCCCGATACCAACGATCGCGTCGTCGAGCTCTTCCTCGACGGCCTCGACGCACCGCTGGTGCTGGCGTTCGCCGACCGCACCGGCCGGATGCCGCACGTCCGGCTGCAGTTCGAGGGCTGGCCAGCGATCCAGTTTTCGGGCTGGCCGGAGCTGGCGATCGGTACATTCGGCGGCAAGGTGCGGCAGGTCGATTCGGCGGCGACGTCTACCGGAAGGTTTCGCGTGCTGGTGGAACCCGAGTCGCGGCTCGAAGGGGACACCTGGCCAGCGGCCGAGTTTCTGCGGCAGGGCAATCAGGCGGTGGGCTGGGTGTTTTTGAATCGCGTGCCACTCGGCTACGAGATTTGGCGGCGGCTCAACGGCTTCCCCCCGGTGCTGGCACCGGAGACGAAGGACAAGGACAAAGACAAGGGCTCGAAGCCACCCAAGATCAAGGTCTGAACTGGCTCATGCTCAGTTCACAGCTTCGCCGCTCTGTTCTGCTGGCCTGCTGTGCAGCTGGCGTGTGCCTCATCGCGGAGTCTGCGGTGTGGGCCCAGGATTCCATCCTCGGTCCGATCGGGGTCACGACGCCCTTCGCTGCGGCAATCGACGCTCCGGCGTCGTCGGCCGCCCCGGCTGCTCTGGCCGTGCCGACGGCTCCTGCCACTCCCGCCGCACCCGCCGCTCAGCAGCCGGAAATGCTCCCCGCGCCGCAGAGCGCCCCACGGCAGCGGCCTGACACGACCGTGCCGCCGCTCGTGCCGTCGGCGTCGCTGTCGATTCCAGGGCTCGCCATCGACCCCCGTCCGGAGCCGCTCACGCTTGCCGAGGTGCTCCTCAGCGTGCTGGTGCACTACCCGCTCCTGCAGGCGGTGGAACGGGAGCGGGGCGTGGCCTCGGGCAAGCTGACCACCGCGATGGGCGCCTTCGACACCAACGTGAACATGGCGGGCAACGCGCTGAGCCCAGGCACCTACGAGAACTACCGGTCCGACCTCGGCCTGTCGCAGCAGTTCATGTTTGGCGGCATGAGCGCCTTCGGTGGTTTCCGCACCGGCTTCGGGGATTTCCCCACCTACAACCTCGCCCAGAAGACCGCCGACGCCGGCGAGTTTCGCGGCGGGCTCAACATGCCGCTGGCCCGCAACCGGGAGATCGACCGCTCTCGGGCCACGCGGGCCCAGGCGCAGCTCGATGTGGCGCTGGCCGAGCCGGCGATCGAGAGGAGCCGGCTCGACTACATGCGGTCCGCCGCCCGGACCTACTGGGCCTGGATGGGGAGCGGCGAACGCTACGGCGCCGGTGAGCGGCTTGTGGATCTCGCCCTCGAACGCGACAAGCAGATCGAGCTGAAGGTACAGGGAGGCGTGATCGCCAACATCGACCGGATCGACAACCAGCAGAACATCGCCCTGCGGAACGGCATCGTCATCCAGGCGGACCGCGCCGTGCAGCAGGCCGCGATCGATCTCTCGCTCTATCACCGCGATCCCTCGGGGAGGCCGCTGCTCGCCGGCCGCAGGCGGATGCAGCCGGTGCCGATGCCCGTGAAGCCGTCCATCGAGCTCTACCAGCAGTCGCTCGCCAGGGCATTGGGCTCCCGGCCGGAGTTTCAGCGGCTCGCGCTTCAGAAGGAGAAGCTCGTCGTCGAGCGGAAGCTGGCGGCGAACCAGACCCTCCCGGGGATCGACGGCCAGCTGCTCGGCAACCAAGACGCAGGGTACGGCAAGAGCCCGCTGTCGGGTGTCAACGGCCTCGACCGGCAGGTGCTCCAGGCTTCGCTCGTCTTCCAGATGCCGGCGCAACGGCGGGACGCCCGCGGCAAGCTGCAGACGCTCGATTCGCAGCTCATGCAGCTCGATCGGCAGATGTCGTACGCCCACGACCAGGTGCAGGCGGAGGTGCAGGACGCGTTTTCGATGCTGGAGCGGGCCTATGAGTTTCACAAGCAGGCCCACAAGCGGGAGGAACTGGCCACGCTCGTCGCCAGCGCCGAACGGGAGCAGCTCAGGCTGGGGCGGAGCGACATCCTCCGCGTGACGCTCCGCGAACAGGCGAAGTTTGAGGCCGATATCCTCGAGATCACCGCGCGGCAGGAGTTCTGGCGGGCTGAGAGCGACCTCCGGGCAGCCGACACGTCGCTGGGCCCGGAGTCGCCGGGGCTGCTTCGCGAGGTGGTCAATCCGGTGATCCCGCAGGCGGAGTAAGCCGGGTACGATGCCGGCGTGAACGCCACCGACTCCGCCGAGCCGCGGCCGCCGATTCGCCTCGGCTTCGCCGGCTTCTGGGACGCCTTCGATCCCCGCGACAACTATTTCACGCGGCTGCTTTCGCGCCGCTACGACGTGGTCGTCTGCGAGCGGCCTGACTTTCTGATCCATTCCTGCATCGGCAAGGGCCGGCACGACCATCGGCCGCACGACTGCGTGCGGATCTTCTACACCGGCGAGAACGTGCCGGCCGACTGGCTCTCCACCGACTGGGCCTTCACGTTTGAATACGACGCTCACCCGCGGCACTTTCGCCTGCCGCACTGGCCCTTCTACGTGGATCCGCTGGCACTCGTGAAGCCGCCCGACATCGACGTGGAGCGGATCCTCGCGTCGAAAACCCGATTCTGCGGGTTCGTCGTCTCCAATCCGCTCTGCTGGGCCCGCAACGAGTTCTTTCGCCGGCTCTCCAAGTACAAGCCGGTCGATTCCGGGGGCAAGGTGATGAACACGCTCGGCCATCGCGTGGCCGACAAGCGGGCGTTTCTCGCTGACTGCCGATTTACGATCGCTTTTGAGAACGAATCGCATCCGGGCTACACGACGGAGAAGGTCGTCGAACCGATGCTCGTGAATTCGATTCCGATCTACTGGGGCGACCCGCTCATCGGCCGCGACTTCGACACGCGGAGCTTTCTTTCTGCCCACGACTGCGGGTCGCGAGCAATGTCGGCCTTGCTCGACGAACTCGTGGAGCGGGTGATCGAGGTGGATCGCAACCCGGATCTCCTGCGGGAGATGCTCGCGCGGCCCTGGCTGCGGGGCAATCGCGTGCCACGATGCGTGGACGAGAAGGCCATCTGCGATCAGTTTCAGCGGATTTTCACCACCCCGATCGAGCCGGTGGCCCGGCGGCGGGGCGTCGGTCGGTTGCTTGGCCTCGACCGGATCCCAGACGCGCTCGGTAGCATTCGCCACCGCGTGCAACGCAAGTATCGCCAATGGACATCCAACGCAACGTGACCACGTATAAGCCCAACGCCGT
>JBBAVQ010000137.1:0-8434 GCA_040397625.1 Pirellulales bacterium
CGGCCCGGGCCTGCATCTCGGAGATTTCCGGATAGCTGATGCCGAGGCGGCAGCCGCGGTGACCGAGCATCGGGTTGAACTCGTGCAGCGCCGCGACGCGGGCCTTCACGGTCTCGAGCGGGAGCTTCAGCTTCTTGGCCAGGTCGGCCTGCGCCTTCTCGTCGTGCGGCACGAACTCGTGCAGCGGCGGGTCGAGGAAGCGGATCGTGGCCGGACGGCCGTCGAGCGCCTTGAAGATGCCCTCGAAGTCGTCCCGCTGGTAGGGCAGGAGCTTGCCGAGCGCGGCCCGCCGGGCCTCCTCGGTCTCGGCGAGGATCATCTCCCGCATCGCGTCGATGCGGTCGCCCTCGAAGAACATGTGCTCGGTCCGGGTGAGGCCGATCCCCTCGGCACCGAACGCGATCGCGTGCCGCACCTGCTCAGGGGTGTCAGCATTGGTGCGGATCCCGAGCTTCCGATGCTTGTCGGCGAGCTTCATGATGAAGTCGTAGTACTGGAAGACCTCCGAGTCGGCGGGCTTCATGGTCTGGGCGATCAGCACCTGCTTCAGCTCGCTGTCGGCGGTCTTGATGCCGCCGGCGAACACCTCGCCCGTCGAGCCGTTGATCGAGATCGCGTCGCCCTCCTTGAGCGTCTTGCCGGCGCACTTGAGCGTGCCCGCGGCGTAGTCGATCTGGATTGCACCGGCACCGGCCACGCAGACCTTGCCCATCTGCCGGGCCACGAGAGCCGCGTGGCTCGAGACACCGCCGCGACTGGTGAGGATGCCCTCGGCGGCGATCATGCCGCGAAGGTCTTCGGGGCTCGTCTCGACGCGGGCGAGGACGACCTTCTCACCCTTGTTGGCCAGTTCCTCGGCCTTGGCCGCCGTGAACACGAGCTGGCCGGTCGCCGCACCAGGGCCGGCGGGCAGGCCGGTGGTGAGCAGGCGGCCGCTCTTCTTGGCCGCCTCGTAGTCGTGCCGGTCGAAGATCGGGGCGAGCAGCTGCGAAAGGGCATCGGGGTCGGCCGACTGGATGGCGTGCTCGGCCGTCATCAGCTTCTGCTTCACCATGTCGTGGGCGATCTTCACGTAGGCCAGCGCCGTCCGCTTGCCGTGCCGCGTCTGCAGCATGTAGAGCTTCTTCTTCTCGACGGTGAACTCGAAGTCCTGGACGTCGCCGAACTTCTTTTCGAGCGTCTGACGGACCTTCTCCAGCTCCTTGTAGGTGCCGGCGAACATCGCCTCGTGCTTCATCTCGGCGACGGGCTTCGGCGTCCGCACGCCGGCCACCACGTCCTCACCTTGGGCGTTGACGAGATATTCGCCGTAGAAAACGTCCTCGCCGGTGGCCGGATCGCGGGTGAAGGCCACGCCGGTGGCGCAGTCGTCGCCCATGTTGCCGAACACCATGCTCTGCACGTTGACGGCGGTGCCCCACTCGTCGGGGATCTTGTACTTGCGGCGGTAGAGGATGGCCCGTTCATTCATCCAGCTGCCGAACACGGCGCCCACGGCACCCATCAGCTGGTCGAACGGATCCTGTGGAAAGCCCTTGCCGGTCCGATCCTTGATGAGCCGCAGGTAGCGGCCGATCAGCTCCCGGAGGTGCGACTCGGTGAGGTCGGTGTCGTCGTGGATGCCGAGCTGGTGCTTCAGCCCCTCCATCGCCTCTTCGAAGGGGTCGTGCTCATTCTCGTGCCGCTTCTGCACACCCATCACCACGTCGCCGTACATCTGGATGAAGCGGCGGTAGGAGTCGTAGGCGAAGCGGGGATTGCCGGTGGCCTCGGCGAGCCCCTTCACGGTCTCGTCGTTGAGGCCGAGGTTGAGGATCGTGTCCATCATGCCCGGCATGCTGTCGCGGGCGCCGGAACGAACGCTGACGAGCAGCGCGTTCTTCATGTCGCCAAACTTCTTCCCCGTCTCCTTCTCCATGAGCCTCATGGCGGCGGCAACCTCGTCCTCGAGGCCCTTGGGGAACTTCTTGCCGTGCTTGTAGTAGTCGATGCAGACCTGCGTCGTGATCGTGAAGCCGGGGGGAACGGGCAGCCCGATCTTGGTCATCTGGGCGAGATTGGCCCCCTTGCCGCCGAGCAGGGCCTTCATGGTGCCGTCGCCATCACACTTCTTGGCGCCGAAGTAGTAGGTCATCTTGCCCGCCTTGCCACCGCTGGCTCCCGACTTCTTGGCAGACTTCTTGGCGGCGGACTTCTTGGTCGACGTGGCCATGGGCAGGACGATCCCTTTCGTGGTGTGGGTGGGGAAAAACCGGCGGTTTTTCTCCGGAAAAGCCGACCGAATCTACGTTCGGGGTCGGAGACCGTCAACGAGCGTGCCCCCGCGGTGCCGATGCGGCCCCGCCACGCTAAAATCAAGGGTCTCGAGGCGTTTCATGCGATGTCTGCTGGTCTTCGTGCAGTGGGGCCGGCCTGTGGTCCGCATGGCGACCGTCTGGGCCGTCGCTGCCGCCCCACTCGCCGCCGCCGACCGTCCACCCGACTTCAATCGCGACATCCGGCCGATCCTGTCGCACAACTGCTTCGCCTGCCACGGGCCTGACGAACACGACCGCCGCGGCGGCCTGCGGCTCGATGACCGAGATGCGGCGGTCGCGGAACTCGACAGCGGCAACCGGGCGATCGTGCCGGGCCATCCCGAGCAGAGCGAACTCGTGGCCCGCCTCCACGAGACCGACCCCGACGTGGTGATGCCGCCGCCCGAGAGCAACCACGTGCTCACCGCCGCCCAGAAGGAACTCCTCGCGAGGTGGATCGCCGCGGGTGCCCACTACGCCCCGCATTGGGCCTACGTGGCACCGCGGCGGCATGGTCCGCCGGCGGTGCGGAATGAATCGTGGCCCACGAACTGGATCGACCGCTTCGTGCTCGCACGACTGGAAGCGGAGGGCCTTACCCCGGCCACCGACGCCGACCCACTCACCCTTCTGCGACGGATCACCTTCGACTTGACGGGCCTGCCGCCGTCCCCGGAGGAGGTCGACTCGTATCTCGCCGACACCCGACCCGACCGCTACGAACGGCTGGTGGAGAGGCTCCTCGCTTCGCCACGACATGCCGAGCGGCTGGCGGCCTGGTGGCTCGACCTCGTCCGCTACGCCGACACGGTGGGCTACCACGGCGACCAACCGCACAACATCTCGCCGTACCGCGACTGGGTGATCAAGGCGTTCCTCGACGACGTGCCCTTCGACCGTAGCACGGAGCTTCAACTGGCCGGCGACCTCGTCGGCCCACGCGACGGCGAGCATGCCGAGGATCCGGTGCTGGCGAGTGCCTACAACAGGCTCCTGCAGACGACGCACGAAGGGGGACTGCAGGCCAAGGAATACCGCGCGATCTATCAGGCCGACCGGATCCGCAACGTGTCGGCCGCGTGGATGGGCGCGACGGTGGGATGCGCCCAGTGCCACGACCACAAGTATGACCCCTACACGGCCGCCGACTTCTATCGCCTCGGGGCCTTCTTCGCCGACATCGACGACGAGCGGCATCTCGACAAGGCCGGCCTCGGCAAGCAGAACCTCAACACCTTGCCGACGATCCGCTCCCCCGAGATTGGAATCGTCGGCCCGTTCGATCGTGCCCGGGCAGAGCAACTCGACGCTGAGATCCACTCGCTCGAGAGCCGGCTGCCGCCGCTTGTCCTGCCGCCACGGGCCCAGCCTTCCGAGCCAGAGTCTGACTCGGTCGTGGCCGACCGCAAGCGGCTCGAGCAGCTGCAAAAGGGGCGAAGTGCGCTCGAACGCCAGCTGATGGTTACCAAGGCGCTCGAGGAGCCCCGCACGGTCCGTATCCTGCCCCGCGGCAACTGGATGGACGACTCGGGCGACGTGGTCGAGCCGGCGATCCCGACCTTCCTCGGCACGATCCCTGCGAAGGGCCGGGCCACGCGGGCCGACCTCGCAACGTGGCTGGTCACCCCGGTGCAGGACGGCGGCGTCGGCGAGTTCACCGCCCGCGTCACCGCCAACCGACTCTGGGCGATCTTCTTCGGCGCCGGGCTCTGCCGGAGCCTCGGCGACTTTGGCGGCCAGGGTGAACTGCCCGACCATCCGGAGCTGCTCGACGACTTGGCGCTGGAGTTCATGGCTCACGGCTGGAGCGTCCGCGACCTCGTCCGCACGATCGTGACGAGCCGGGCCTACCAAATGTCGTCGGAAGCCCCGGAGGATCTGCTCACCCGCGATCCCGACAACCGCTTGCTCGCCCGGCAGGGCCGCTGGCGGCTGCCGGCAGAGAGCGTTCGCGACACGGCGCTCGCCGCCAGCGGCCTGCTCGTGGAGCGGCTCGGCGGCGCAAGCGTGCATCCCTACCAGCCAGCCGGCTACTACGGGCATCTCAACTTCCCGCAGCGGGAGTACAAGCAGGACGACGACGACCGGCAGTGGCGGCGGGGGCTCTACGTCCACTGGCAGCGGATGTTTCTCCATCCGCAGCTGCTCGCCTTCGACGCCCCAACCCGCGAGGAGTGCACCGCGGTGCGGATGAGGTCGAACACGCCCAAGGCCGCCCTCGTGCTCCTCAACGATCCCACGTTCGTGGAAGCCGCGCGAGAGCTCGCCGAACTCGCGCTCACGAGCGGTGGCAGCGACGACGACAAACTCGCGCTGCTCTGGAAGCGGACGCTCTCCCGTGCGCCCGACACCGAAGAGCTCACCCTCGCCAGCGGCCTTCTCGCCCGCCGCCGCGCCGACTACGCCGCCGACCCCAAGGCCGCTGCGGACCTGCTCGCCGTCGGCGTCGCCCCCCGCGACATGAATCTTGACGAGCGTGAACTCGCCGCCTGGACCGCCACCGCCCGCGCCGTCCTCAACCTCCACGAAGCCATCGCGAGGTATTGAGCACGATGACACACGCGAGCCGCCGCGATGGACAGACACAGGTTGAAAACCTGTGCTACGGGGGGCACCGAGGCAGGCCAGATGCGGGGCTGCCCGTGCCCCGGGAGCCGGCGTTGCTGACCAGCGCAGCCATGGATGGCGGAGCGCAGGCAGCATCGAGCGAGCGAAGGGCAGGATGCCCGAAGCGAACGTCCGGCGACGGGGCATGGCAGCCCCGAGCGGCGCAGCGGACAGGCCCCCATCGCTCACGCGATTGGGCTTCCTGGCGCCGGAATCCCGATATGCCTCCGATTCATGAGTGAGCCGAACCAGATGCACGACCTCTCGATCCACCGCCGCGCGTTCCTCGCCCGCTCCGGCCTGTCGCTCGGCGGCGCCGCGCTGTCGGGGCTGCTCGCCCGCGAAGGGCTGGCCACGGTGTCCGCTCCGGCGCCGCTCTCCAGCGACAGATATCAAGGCGCCGTCTTTCCGCGGCATCATCCGCCGAAGGCCAAGGCCGTGATCTTCCTCTGCCTGGCCGGCGGCCCGAGCCACCTCGAGACGTTCGACCCGAAGCCGAAGCTCGCCGAACTCGACGGCCAGCAGATGCCCGAGAGCGTGACGGCCGGCCAGCCGATCGCGCAGCTGCAGGGCAAGAAGCTGATCTGCCTCGGGCCCCGGACGAAGTTCTCCCGCTACGGGACGTGCGGCGCGGAGGTGAGCGACTACTTTCCGAAACTCGGGGCGCTCGCCGACTCATACGCCATCGTGCGGAGCATGGTGACGGACCAGATCAACCACGATCCCGCACACACCTTCATGAACTGCGGCACCGCCCTCTCTGGCCGGCCGAGCATGGGCGCCTGGGTGACCTACGGCCTCGGTAGCGAGGCCGACGACCTGCCGGGATTCGTGGTGATGACGAGCAAGCTGGGCCGCAACCCGCAGCCGATCGCCGCCCGGCAGTGGCACTCGGGCTTTCTTCCGGGCCAGTTCCAGGGCGTCGAGTTCGCCACCAGCGGCGCCCCGGTGCACTACGTCGCCAATCCGCCGGGCGTGTCGGCGGCCCAGCAGCGCGACCTGATCGACACCGTGGCGGCGCTCGAGCGGCACCGGCTCGCGTCGCTTCACGATCCCGATGTGGCCACCCGGATCAAGCAGTACGAACTCGCCTTCCGGATGCAGACGAGCGTGCCCACGCTCGCCGACCTTTCCGACGAGACGCCCGAGACACTCGCGCTCTACGGTGCCGAGCCGGGCACGGCGACGGTGGGCACCAACTGCCTCATGGCCCGGCGGCTTGTCGAGCGGGGCGTGCGGTTCGTGCACGTCTACGCCAGCGACTGGGACCACCACAGCGGCATCGACGGCTTCATGAACGAGATCTGTCCGCCCACCGACACCGCCGCGTCCGGCCTCCTCGCCGACCTTGCCCGCCGCGGAATGCTCGACGACACGCTGGTGGTGATCGGCGGCGAGTTCGGCCGGACGCCGATGGGCCAGGGGGAGGGCAAGAAGATCGGCCGCGACCACCACATCAAGGGCTTCAGCATGGTGCTCGCCGGCGGCGGCATCAAAGGGGGCGTGACCCACGGCGCCACCGATGACTTCGGCTACTTCGCGGTCGCCGATCCCGTGAACGTCCGCGACCTTCACGCCACGATGCTCCATCTGCTCGGCATCGACCACATGCGATTCACCTTTCCCTTCATGGGACTCGATGCGAAGCTCACCGGCGTCGAGCCGGCGAAGGTCGTAAAGCCGATCCTGGCGTAGGCGGCTCCTGGGACGGATGCGTACCATGGAAGTCCGCGGCTCGTACCCCGGGAGTGCTCGATGGTTGGCGGCTTCGACATCCAGGTGAACGGCTATTTCGGGGCCGACTTCTGCTCGCAGAGCCTGACGCTCGAGCAGTGCCGCCGGGCCTGCGACGAACTCGCCGCCGACGGCACCGCAGGCATCCTGGCCACGGTGATCACCGACACGATCGACCGGATCTGCGACAAACTCGCCCGGCTCGTCTCCTTTCGCGAACGCGATCCGACGATCGCCCGGATGATCGCCGGCTTCCACGTCGAGGGGCCGTTTCTCAGCCGCGTGCGGGGATGCCCCGGCGCCCACGATCCCGCGAAGATCATTCCCGCGAACGTGGACGACGCCAAGCGGCTCGTCACTGCCGCCGGCGGCCTGCTGCGGCTGGTGACGCTCGCGCCGGAATGCGACTCGGGCCTCGCCACCACGTCGTATCTGGCGCGAAGCGGTGTCACCGTGTCGGCCGGCCACTGCGATCCGTCGCTCGATGAACTCCGGGCGGCGATCGACGCCGGGCTCTCGATGGTGACCCACCTCGGCAATGGCTGTGCCCTCGACCTGCCGCGGCACGACAACTTCATCCAGCGGGCCCTCTTTCTGCACGACAAGCTCTGGATCTGCTACATCCCCGACGGCGTCCACATCCCGTTCTTCGCGCTCCGCAACTACCTCGACGTCTCCGGCATCGACCGCTCCATCATGGTCACCGACGCGATCGTGGTGGCGAAACTGCCCGCCGGTCGCTACGCCTACGGCGAAGGCGAGGTGGAGGTCGATGCCGAGGGGGTCGCCCGACGGCCCAGCGCCAGAAATCTCGCCGGCTCCACCATCTCGATGCATCAAGTCCGCCACAATCTCCGCCGGCATCTCGGTCTCGACGACGCGGCGATCGATCGACTCGTCGCCACGAACCCGCGCCGGGCCGTCGGCATCTTGACGGAGAACGCGCCGGCATGAAGATCGCGGTTCACGCCGACCGTCCGGCGATGGGTGCTGCCGCCGCCGCGGACGCGGCCGACGCCCTGCGGCACGCGATCGCCGCGCGGGGCCAGGCCACGCTGGTGGTGGCCACTGGCACGTCGCAGCTCGAGGTGCTCGAGGCGTTCGCCGCCGCTCCCGGAATCGCCTGGAACCACGTCACGCTCTTCCATCTCGACGAATACTGCGGGATTTCCGCCGACCATCCCGCGAGCTTTCGCCGCTACCTCCGCGAACGGTTCCTCGACATCCTGCCGATGAAGCCGGCGGCCTTTCACTGGATCGGGGCTGACGGCGATCCCGAGGCGGAATGCCGGCGGCTCGCGGGCCTGGTGCCGGCCGCCACCTTCGACCTCGTGCTCTGCGGGATCGGTGAGAACGCCCACCTCGCCTTCAATGATCCGCCCGCCGACTTCGACGCGACCGATCCTTACCTCGTGGTGCCGCTCGACGAGGCCTGTCGGCGGCAGCAGGTGGGCGAGGGCTGGTTCCCGGCGCTATCGGCCGTGCCCACGCATGCCATCTCGATGTCGATCCGGCGGATCATGGCGGCGACCACGATCATCTGCTCGGTACCGGACGCGCGCAAGGCCGTCGCGGTCCGCAACGCGGTGGAGGGGCCGGTCAGCCCGACCGTACCCGCGTCGATCCTGCAGCGACACGCCGACTGCCGGCTGCACGTGGACCGCGCCGCCGCGTCGCGGTTGAGGGCCGCCGGCGCCCCGCTGGCGGCTCCACGGTCACGCTGATGGCCCCGCCTCACGGCGTTGGGAAGGATCTCGGCCCCGTCCTGGCCGCGCCCCACGCCTCACGGCGTTGGG
>JBBAVQ010000138.1:0-8396 GCA_040397625.1 Pirellulales bacterium
GTTGGGAAGGATCTCGGCCCCGTCCTGGCCGCGCCCCACGCCTCACGGCGTTGGGCTGGTACGGGCAGCGGGTGGTCGCCTGTGGAAGCCGAAGGCCGTAAGGCCTCGGGCGCGGTCGAGAAGATGCCGAGTCTGTTTTGGCCGCGCCCCACGCCTCACGGCGTTGGGCGTACGCTCCCGAGAAGCCTCGCGATCCTTCGCCCCGGTGATGTCATGGCAAGCCGCTCGAGCGCCCCGATGCTGACCCATTTGCCGCCGCGTGGCGTCGCACCGGCACGCCCGCTGCGCCGCTCGACCACCATGCACGCGATCCGATGGTGCGTGACGCCGTAGGACACGCGGCCGAGCCGCCGTCCTGCGGCACCGTGCGGCTCGCGCGGAAAATCCCAGAGCCCTTCCCACCACTCGCCCGGGCCGCGGCGAACGACGAGCACGCGATCGCCGCACCGCTTCACGACCGCCGTCTCGCGGATCTGCTTTGTCGCCCGAGGCGCGGCCATCACCGGGATCTCCGCCACGCGGCCCTGCGCGACTGCCGCGCAGTCGCCCTTCAGCGGACAGCGTTCGCAGAGCGGCCGCGTGGGCGTGCAAACCATCGCCCCGAGATCCATCATTGCCTGGTTGAAGATCCCGGCGCCACGCCGAGGCACCATCGCCGCCGCGAGTTCCCAGATCGGCTCGTCGCCCGCGCCGCCCACGGGTCGGTCGTGGCCGGCGAGTCGGGCGAGCACCCGCCGCGAGTTGGCTTCGACGATCGCCGCGGGCAGATCGAATGCGATCGAGGCGATTGCGCCGGCGGTGTAGCGGCCGATGCCCGGGAGCGACCGCAGCCCCTCGAGCGACCGTGGAAACTCGCCGCCATGCTCCGCGACGACGGCCTGCGCAGCCGCGTGCAGCTGTCGAGCGCGGCGGTAGTAGCCGAGCCCCTCCCAGTGCTTGAACACCTCGGCCTCGCGGGCGGCCGCGAGGTCACCGACGGCGGGAAACCGTCGCATGAACCTCTCGAAAAAATCTTTCACCCGTTCAACCTGCGTCTGCTGCAGCATCACCTCGCTGACCCACACGGCATAGGGGTCGCGGGTCCGCCGCCAGGGCAGGTCGCGTTTCGCACGGGCATACCACTGCTGGAGCCGCCGCCGCAGGGCGGCCGCGTCGGCGATCGCCGGCGGCAGGGCCTCGGTCGCCGCTCGCGCGGTCTTCCCGGTCGCCTTCCGGACTCTCGCCACTTGCAATCCTCGTTTTCCTGCGGTCAAACCACGGCAGTGTATCGAGCCCGGTGTTCGGCTTTCGCACCCGCATGAGCAATCAGTCATCACACGGCGGCCAGGGTCCACGCCGGCGGCGCGGAGCGGCCCGGGAAAAGCTCACGGTGGCCCGCCGCGACACGCCCGGAGGGCCGGCCTGGGAACTCGTCCACCCCCGCTGCAGCCGGAAGCGGCGCGAAGACATCGAGGAGGTCGAGGCGATGGTGGAGGCCGGCGAGACGGAGATCGCCCACGACGAACTCGTCTGGCTGCTCTCGGAGTGCCCGGACTTTCTCGACGCGCACGTCCAACTCGGCCTGATCGCGTTGGAGGAAGACGACGCCAAACTCGCCCGCGGTCACTTCGGCCGCGCGTACGAACTGGCGATCCGTGCCCTCGACGCCGCCGGCGCGACGCAGCCGCTGCCCTATCACCTCGATGGCAACAAGCCCTTCTTCCAAGCAGCGAAGGGGCTCGTGCATAGCCTGATGGAGATCGGCCGGAAGCAGGCCGCCAAGGAGGTCTGCCAGCGGATCGCCCCGCTCGATTCATCCGACCCGCTCGGCATCCAGCGGATCGCCCAGCGGTAGCCGCCGGCGGTGGGCCTGCTCGGCACGGCGGTCGTATGATGTCGGTCGTCTCGTCCACCCCGGGAGCCCTGACGTGATCGTTCGATATCGTTCACACGCCTCGCTCGCGTGCCTCGCGATCCTGGCCGCCGTGGGCGGTGTGCGGGCCGACGACGCCATGCCCGTGGCTTTGGCCGCTGAGACGATCCGCCTCTGGGAGGGCGAACCACCCGGGGCCTTGGGCACCGCCGACCAC
Organism: Pirellulales bacterium; assembly: GCA_040397625.1. Classification (GTDB taxonomy): domain Bacteria; phylum Planctomycetota; class Planctomycetia; order Pirellulales; family UBA1268; genus QWPN01. The sequence continues at coordinate 2,070 of JBBAVQ010000138.1, forward strand.
GACGTGCCGGTCGTCGCCTGGTGGCCGGCAGCGAGGCAGGCCGCAGCCTCGGCGGCACTGGTGATCTGTCCCGGTGGCGGCTACGGCCACCTCGCCGACCACGAGGGGAGCGACTACGCCCGGTGGCTCAACGCCCAGGGAATCTCGGCCTTCGTGCTCCGCTACCGGCTCGGAAGCAAGGGCTACCGCCATCCAGTGATGCTCGGCGACGTGTCCCGGGCGATTCGCCTCGTGCGGCACGGCCACGAACGGTTTCACATCGACCCCAAGCGGGTCGGCGTGATGGGCTCGTCGGCCGGCGGCCACCTCGCGCTCACCTCGTGCATCCACGGCGCCGCGGGCGACGAACGGGCCGTCGACCCGATCGACCGCGTGTCGGCGCGACCCGATCTCGGCATCCTCTGCTATCCCGTGGTGAGCATGCTGCCGGAGAAGACCCATGGCGGCTCGCGGAAGAATCTCCTCGGCGAGTCGCCCGCCGACGAGGTCGCCCGGCAGCTCTCCGGCGAACTCGCCGCCCACGAGAATGTGCCGCCGCTCTTTGTCTGGCACACCTGGGAAGACAAGGCGGTGAAGCTCGAGCCGATCCTCGAACTCTGCGTGAAACTCAAGTCACACGCGCGGCCGTACGAGCTTCACGTCTACGAGCAGGGGCCGCACGGCCTCGGCCTCGGCGTCCGCCCGTACGAGCCCGCGAAGACACTCCACCCCTGGACCGCCGAATGCCGCCGCTGGCTTGCCGCACAAGGGTTTTAGCGTTCATGCTCAACGCCACGAAGCCGGCTCTGGGACGGAGCGAGGCGGCTCGCCCACGGCAGGATCGCCGACGCTTGCCGTCATCGCTCCGTTTTTCCGCCTGCCGCGTGGTTGGTTCCATGACCTGGAGATTCGTGTGACCGGCGGCCGCTTCATCTCGCTGGAAGGCATCGACGGCGCCGGCAAGTCGGCGCAGATCGGGCGGCTTGCAGACTGGCTGCGATCCACGGGACGCCGCGTGGTCACCTGTCGCGATCCTGGCTCCACGCCGGTCGGCGACGCGGTTCGCACCATCCTCCTCGACCGCCACGACCTGCACCTCGACGCGACTGCGGAGATGTTTCTCTACATGGCAGCGCGGGCGCAGATGGTGTCCGAAGTGATCGAGCCGGCCGTCAGCCACGGCGAGTGGGTGGTCTCCGACCGCTACCTCCTCTCCAACATCGTCTACCAGGGATACGCCGGTGGGCTCGACCCCGAGACGATCCGCGGCGTGGGGCAAACCGCGACGGCCGGTCGGATGCCCGATCTCGTGATCCTCCTCGATGTGGACCTCGAAACGAGCGCGCGGCGACTCGCGCGGCCGCTCGACAAGCTCGAGAACCGCGGCGATGAATACCGGTCGCGGCTGCGGGCTGGATACCGGACCGAGGCGGCGCGGCAGCCGGAGCGCATCGTCACGATCGATGCCACGGCTGCAATCGACGACGTGGCGGCGGCGATCCGCGGCGCCGTGACCGCGCGATTCCCCGAACTGGCGTAGGAGGACCCATGGCCTGGCAGGGCATCGAGGGGCACGACGAAATCGCCGAGCGGTTCGTCGCCGCGCACGCCCGCGGGCGGGTTTCGGGCTCGTATCTCTTCGTCGGGCCGCCCGGCGTCGGCAAGGGAACGTTCGCGCTGGCGCTTGCCAAGTCGCTCACCTGCGAACGCCCGCAACAGGGCCTCGTGGCCTGCGGCGGCTGCGCGTCGTGCGTGCAGGCCGATGCCGGTAGCCATCCCGACATCGACGTCGTCCGCAAGCCCGATGACCGCTCGACGATCCCGCTGGAACTGCTGATTGGCGACGATGAACACCGGATGCGGGAGGGGCTCTGCTGGCGAATCCTTCTCAAGCCGGCACTCGGCCCGCGGAAGGTGGCGGTGATCATGGACGCCGACCACTTCTCAGACGAGGCGGCCAACTGCCTCCTGAAGACGCTGGAAGAACCGCCGGACGGGGCGGCGATCATCCTCGTGGGCACGGCGCTGGAGCGGCAACTGCCCACGATTCGCTCCCGCTGTCAGGTGATCCGCTTCGCGCCACTCGCAGCCGACGTCGTGCGGCGGGTGCTCGAGCGCGAGGCCGCCGTCACCGGCACGCCGGGTGATGCCGCCGCCCTCGACCGCTGCTGCCGCGCGGCCGGTGGCAGCCTCACCCGGGCACGGCTCCTGCTCGATCCCGAGGTGACGGCCTTTCGCGCCCGCCTCTTCGACCTGCTCGCGACGCGGCCGCTGCATGGCGTCGATCTCTCTCGCGAGACGCTCGCCTTCGTGGAGGCCGCGGGAAAGGAGGCGCCCCCGCGACGGGCCCGATTCCGCCTGGTGCTCGACGCCGCGCTCGACGTACTCCGGCAGGCATCGCGGCGCGGCGCGGGTTCCGCTGGGGGTGATCCCACGCTCGACAGGGCCGCGGAGGCCTGGGCCGCCGACATCGACGCCACTGCCACCGCCGTCGATCGCACGCTCGATGCCGCCGACGCGATCGACCGCAACGCCAACCTCGGCATGCTCGTCGACGCCTGGTCCGCCGTGCTCGAAGAACCTCGGCTCGGCCGGCTCCGCTGAGCGAGATCGGGGCGACACCCGGCTTTCCGCGGCCGCGCACCCTGCCCACCTTGCCACCTCCCCGCGATGAGCGGCATCGACCCTGCCGGCCACGGGGCCCCGGATCGATTTTTCCGGGGGTGCCTGTCGATCCATCGGCAAGGGTCGTGCCGATTCGGGACGCCCCGCTCGTTCGACAGGCGGAACTCCAGCGACCATGGCGACGACCCAGCGGACCGCCGACGGCCGCGCCGGCTTCATCGTGGCGGCGGCGTTCTTCGCCGGCCTGGCGTTCGCGATCCTGACCGTCGGCCCCGCTGCCTGGGAGCCGCCTCCCGAATCGTCGTTCCAGATCGACGCAGCTGCGGTCGAGGCGGAGCGACCGCCGGTCGAAGTCGTCGATGATCTGCCCCACACGGCGGTGCTGCTCGCGGCCAAGCCGCACCCCGCCGCGGGGTCGCCGGAGCGTCTCGCCCTGGCCGATGCGCCCGTGCCCATCACCGCCGCGATCGTCGCGCAGGCCCTACCAACCTCCGGCGATGGCGGCGCGGTTCACGAACCCTCCCGGGAATCTGCACCAACGCGGGCCTCCGAAGCAGACGCGGATCTCGTGCCGACTCCCGACCCGGCAACGACGATCGCCGTTCCCGAAGCGGAGCCTCCTCCACCGGTGCCGGAGGAATCGCCCGAACTCCGCGCGCTCGTCTCGCGGCTGCAGACGAGTCCGCCCACCGTCGCGGAGTCGGCGGAGCCACCAGCGGCTCCTGGCTCGGCGCCGCCGACCAGTCCGGCCGCACCGCTGCCGGGCGAGGCCTGGACCGATCCCGACGGCAGCAACTGGTCCGACTCCCCGCCAGAAGCGTCAGAGCCGCGCGCCGCGACTCCTGTCCGTGGCGGCAGGCTCCTCGGCCGGATCGTTGAGCGACGCGGTGACACCGAACGCGGAACCACCGGCGCCGGACCGCCTTCGACCGGACGACTGCTCGACCGCGTTCGGGATCGGTTCACCTCGAAACCGGACGAGCCGAGAAGCGACGGCGAGGGCCAGCTCCATGCCGAGACGGCTCCAGCCCCGGACGGTTCCCGGTGGCCGGAGCCTGCGTCGCTGCGCGGACAACTCGATTCCCTCGCCGCAGGCCGCGGCCCAGACCCCACGGCCGTGTGGGCCGCCGCCACCCTCGACAGCCTCGCCGGCCTGCTGGCCACGGGCGGCCCGCGCGACGCCGCCGGGGAGGCCGCCCTGATCACGCTCGGTGACCGGGTTGCGGAGGGGATGCGGGCCGCCGACGCCCTGCCAGACCACGGACTCGCCTCCCGGGCCCGCCGAGCCGCGCTCGCAGTCGCCCGGCGGGTGGCCGTGTGGCGAGCCGCCGCGGCATGCTGTGCCGAGATCGCCGCTCTACCGCGCGCCGCGCCGGCCGCCGACGTCAGCCTGGGAATCGCTGCCGCCAGCTCGACCACCGAGGTGGCGATCCTGCTCGAGGCGATCGAGCGCTTCGAATCATCGCGAGACCCGGCCGATGCCCGCAGCGTGCGGGAGGCGACGCGGCTCGTCACGGCCACGAAGCTGGCGACGGCGGAGGGCATCGATCGCGCCGTCCACGACCACTACCTGTCGCCCAACGTGCGGATCTCCGTCAACGAGCTGTTCGTCGAAAAACTCCTCCCCGAGACGACGGTCACCACCAGCCCGCTCCACGACTACGTGCTCGGCCGCCAGGTCCACGGCACGAAGACCGTGGAGCAGTCGACAGCCGTGCTCTTCGACCCGCATCCCAGCGAGATTCGCCTCGATCTCCTCGTCAGCGGCGAGGTCGCATCGCGAACGGTCACCGATGCCGGATCGGTGTCGATCCACTCCCGGGGCCAATCGAGCTTCACGGTCTACAAGCCGATCCACGTCTCGCCTCGAGGACTCAGCTTCGACGCGGCACGCGGCACCGCCTCAAACCAGTCACGGCTCGCCGGCATCGAGACCGGCTTCGATTCGGTCCCCCTGATGGGCCCGCTCGTCCGCAGCATCGCCCGCAATCAGCACGACGAAAACCTCGACCAGGCGACCCGCGAGGTCAACGCGAAGATCGTGAACCGTGCCTGCCGCGAGGTCGACTCGCAGACGGAACCCCAGCTCGCCGCAGCCGCAAAACGCGTCCGCGAGCGGTTCTGGGCGCCGATGGAGCGGCTCGGCCTCGAACCGACCACCGTGGCCCTCGAGACCACGGCCGGAGCGGCAACGGCGCGGCTGCGGCTCGCGGCCCCCACGCAGCTCGCCGCCCACACCCCGCGACCGCGGGCTCCGGAAGACGCGCTGTTCAGCATTCAGGTGCACGAATCGACGGTGAACAACGCCTGCGGTCGCCTGGGCCTCGCGGGGCGGAAGATGGGCCTCGAGCACCTCACCCGCCACGTCTGCACGCAACTTGGGCTTCCGCCGACCGTTCCGGACGACCTGCCGGATGGAGTCGAAGTGACGTTCGCCGCGATCGATCCGATCCGCGTCGAATGCCGCGATGGACTCGTGCATGTTCAGGTGGCCCTCGACGCGCTGGAGAGCGGTCGACGAAACAACTGGTACGACATCGTCGCCCACGTGGCCTACCGCCCGACGGTCTCGGGAATGCAGGTGACACTCGAACGGGATGGACCGGTGCAGCTCAGCGGCCCGGGCCAGAAGGGACGGATGGAGTTCGGACTGCGGACGATCTTCGGGAAGATGTTTCCCAAGGAGCGTCCGGTGCGGCTCGTGCCCGAGACGCTGGTGGCCAATCCGCGGTTCTCCGGCGTGCAGGCGGTGCAGGCGGTGACGGCCGACGGCTGGCTGGCCGTGGCCCTGGCCCCGGTGACGCCGCCCATCTCGGGCAAAACGTCGCCGACGGCGGTCAGGCCGCCCGAGTTTCCCCAGCGGATTCTCCGCCGCTGAGCCCCGGCGGGCGAACTCTGGATCGGGGGCGAGCAGGGCTTGGTTCGCCACCTACAATGCGGCACCGTCACCCACCCACCGTCCGGAGCCACGCCGATGTCCGCAGCGCCCGCCTTCCGCATCGAGTCTGACAGCATGGGGGAAGTCAAGGTTCCCGCCGACCGCTACTGGGGAGCGCAGACGGAACGCTCGCGAGACAACTTCAAGATCGGCGTCGATCGCTTCCAGTGGGGCCGGGCGGTCAAGAAGAGCCTGGGGATCCTCAAGAAGTGTGCGGCGCTCGCCAACGGCGAACTGGGCCAACTGCCCCCCGAGACGGTGAAGCTGATCACGCAGGCGGCCGACGAGGTGATCGCGGGGAAACTCGACGACCACTTTCCGCTCGTCGTCTTCCAGACCGGCAGCGGCACGCAGTCGAACATGAACGCCAACGAAGTGATCTCGAACCGGGCGATCGAGATCGCCGGCGGCGTGATGGGCTCGAAGAAGCCGGTGCACCCCAACGACGACGTCAACCGCGGCCAGTCGTCGAACGACACGTTCCCCACGGCGATGCACATCGCGGCCGTCGATGTGATCAGCAGCCGGCTGTTGCCGGCCGTCCGCCAGCTCCGCGACGTCTTCCTCGGACTGGAGAAGAAGCATGCCGACCTCGTCAAGATCGGCCGCACGCACCTCCAGGATGCCACGCCGATCACGCTCGGCCAGGAGATCTCGAGCTGGCGGGCCCAGCTCGACGACAGGATCGCCGCGGTCGAACGATCGCTTCCCGGCCTCTACGAACTCGCGATCGGCGGCACCGCCGTCGGCACGGGCCTCAACGCCCACCCGCGGTTCGGCGACGT
>JBBAVQ010000139.1:0-8321 GCA_040397625.1 Pirellulales bacterium
GTGGGCACGCCGTTGGCCGCCATCCAGTTGGCGTCGAGGCCGCCGTTCGAGATGTCGAGCCGCGGCGCGAGGCCGATCGCGGCCACCGCCTCGCGGGCGGCCACCACGCAGGGCTCGTCGTCGGCGAGCCGGAAGGCCTCGTAGTCGAGCCGGCCCACCACGGTTGCCTTTCCCGACCGGCCGTCGGCGCTCTTCACCGCCTTGGCGGCGTCGGCAAAGGCCTTCTCGATCGCCTTGACGATCTTTCCGCGGAAGGCGGAGTCGTGGCCGCGAGCCTCGGCGCGAAGCGCGGCCGACTCGGCCACCACGTTGGTCGCCGCACCAGCGTGGATCACGCCCACGTTGCTCGTGCCCCGCTTGCCGTCCTTCTCCACGAGTCCGTGCCAGCCGTCTTTCACCAGCGACGCGATCGCCAGCGACGCGATCGCGATCGCCGATACGCCCTTCTCCGGCGCCACGCCGGCATGGCTCGGAATGCCTTCGATGGCGATGTCCATCCGGTAGCCGCCGGTGGCCCCGACCGTGATCTTCTCCACGGCGCCGCCGTCGAAGTTGAAGGCAAGGCGTGGCCGGCCGAGCGAGGCGGCCTTCACGTACCGGGCGCCGTAGAGACCGACCTCCTCCTGGATTGCGAACAGGAGCGTGAGCGGCGGATGCAGCAGCTTCGACTTCAGGATCCGCACGGCGGTGGCGAGCACCACCGCCACGCCTCCTCGATCATCGCCGCCGAGGCCAGTCTTCGGATCGGCGCTCTTGATCACCTTCCCGGCAACGACGGGCTTCGCCCCGAGGCAGACCGGCACCGTGTCCATGTGGGCCATGAGGAGCCGCCGCGGTCCAGGCAGCGTGCCGGGCAGCTGCACGATCAGGTTGCCTACGTTGCCCTTCACGGGCGTCTTGGTATGGGCCGTGTCAAAGGAGATCGCCGAGGCCGGGCAGCCGGCATCGACGAGCCACTTCACGATCCGCTCGGCCACCGCTTTTTCGTCGCCCGACACGCCGGGGATGGCCAGCAGGTCGAGGACGATCTTCCGCGCCATCGCCAGATCGGCTTCGGGAGCGGTGGCGGGTTCGACCGCTCGCTGCTTTTGTGCGGAGGGGCGGCGTACACTGGCCACCATGGACGACGCACCTGACTTCGATGAGCGGGAGGAGACGCGGGGCATGCGAGGGGTTCCAGGCGTTGGCGATGGTGCCGGCCGACGTCGGCTGACAGCGTGCGGAGTCTACGGTGGTGGCCGACGCGGTTCCACGCCACTGGAGGAGAGACCCCGGGACGCGCACGGATGACTCCTGCCGCGGAGATGCCGGTCCAACTCCAGGGCGTGGTCAAACGGTATGGCCGCCGCACCGTCCTCGACTGCGTCACCTGCGAGGTTCCCCCCGGGATCACCGGACTCGTTGGCCCCAACGGCGCCGGCAAGAGCACGCTCGTGCGGGCGATTCTCGGCCTGGTGCGGCTCGCGGCCGGCCAGGTTCGCGTCTTTGGTCGCGACCCGGCCCGAGACTCTCGCGCCGTGCGGCAGCTCGTCGGCGTGGTCCCGGAAGACGAATGCGCGGTGCCGGGGCTCGCGGCCGTGGAGATGGTGCGGTACGCAGCCCGCCTCTCGGGATTGCCCGGCACCGAAGCGCTCCGCCGCGCGCACGAGGTGCTCGACTGGTGCGATGCCGGCCAGGAGCGGTATCGCCCCGTCGAGACGCTCTCGGTCGGCGTGCGGCAGAAGGTCGCATTCGCCGCCGCCATCGTCCACGATCCGTCGATGGTGATTCTCGACGAGCCGACCAACGGCCTCGACCCGATCGAACGCCGGGCGATGCTCGGACGGCTGACGACGCTCGCCCACGATCACGGCAAGACCATCTTCGTCTCCACGCATGTCTTGCCCGACGTCCAGTCGATCTGCGACCGGGTGATCGTGCTCGCGGCGGGGCGGGTGCGGCTCGAGGGGCGGCTCGACGACCTGACCAGGCCGGTCGCCCCGCTGCTGCGGCTCGAGGTCGCAGGATCGGTCGATGCCTGCGTGGCCCGACTCGCGGCGGCCGGCATTCGCGCCACCCGCATCGACTCGGCAACGCTCCACCTTCCCGCGCAGGGCGCGGACGGTCTCGACCGCGTCTGGCAGGCGGCCCGCCAAGCGGGCGTCGAGGTGCGGGCGCTCACGCCGGTGCAGGAACGGTTTGAGGACGTCTTCCTCCAGGCGATCGCCCAGCCCCGGGAGGCAGCCCATGCCGCTCCATGACGTCGGCTATCGGGCGTGGCGGGGACGTCGCCGAGGCCCGTGGTCGGCCGCGGTGGCGATCGCGACCACCGGTATCCGGCTGGCGTGGACGAGCCGCTGGCTGCGGCGGGCCGTGCTCTTCGCCTGGAGCCCAGCACTCTTCTTTGCCGCGAGTTTCTTCGCCTTCGAGCAGGCGATCGACGAAGGACGGATCGCGTCGCTCCAGGAGCGTGCCGTCCGCGGCAGCAACCTCGACGGCATCGGGCTTCTGGGAACGATTCTCGCCGACACCCTTGGGAAGTCCGACGCGGCCGATCCGCATCTGAGCCGCGAGGCCGAAGTGGCCGCGACGCGGCGACTGGTCTGGTCGCGACTGCTGCTCGCGTTCATGCGGGCGCCGCAGGCGGTGCTGCTGGCGATCGTGGTGGGGCTGGTGGCACCGACGCTCATCTCCCGCGACCTGCGGGCCAAGGCGTGGCTCGTCTACTTCACGCGGCCCCTCGGCGGCATCCACTACATCGTCGGCAAGATCGCGGTGCTGTCCACCGTGGTCGCGGCCGTGACAGTGCTGCCGGCCCTCGCGCTCTGGTTCGCGGGCGTGCTGGTGAGCCCCAGCGGCTGGGTGATCACGGAGACGTGGGACCTGCCGCTCAAGATCGTCGCGGGGAGCGTGGCCCTTGCCATCCCCACGGTGCTGCTCGCCCTCGCCTACTCGTCGCTGACCGCGGAGAGCCGGATCGCGACGTTCGCGTGGTTCGCCACCTGGGCCGCCTGCTGGATCGCCCACTCGTCACTGGCGACGGCCGACTTCGTGGCCGCGATGGACGCCCATGCCGCCGCAGTTACCGACGGCGCGGAGGTGGACGAAGACGGGTGGCGGCCGCCGCCGCGGCGGGTCAACTGGGTGGCGCGGGCCGCAGGCATCGACACCACCATCGACCGCTGGTCGTGGATCTCACCCTACCATGCCGTGGGCGTGATCCAGGCCTGGATCTTCGGCGTGGAGACGCGGCCGCAGGCGGTGCTGCCGCCGGCGATCGCGCTGGCCGCCGTCTCGCTGGCCTCGATCCTCGTGCTGGCGTGGCGGGTCGCAGCGCCGATGAGGGCATGACGATGATCGAGATCCGCAACCTCACCAAGCTCTACGGGTCGGTGATCGGCGTCAACGATGTCTCGGTCGACCTCGCCGACGGCGCCCACGGCCTGCTCGGCCCCAACGGCGCCGGCAAGACAACATTCCTCGGGCTGGTCACCGGCCAGCTGCGGCCGACGATGGGCAGCGTGCTCGTGTTCGGCGAGCGGCCGTTTGGCAATCCCCGGGTGCTGCGGCGGATCGGCTACTGCCCCGCCGCCGATCTTGGCGACCGAAGCTCGACGCCGCGAGAGTGGGTGACGTATCTCGTGCGGCTCTCTGGATTCACGGCGGCTGCGGCCGCCGCCCGTGCCGACGCGGCGCTCGAGCGGGTGGGGCTCCTCGACGCGGCGCGGCGGCCGCTCGTGGCGCTCTCCAAGGGGATGCGGCAGCGGGCCAAGCTCGCCGGGGCGATCGCCCACGACCCCGATCTGCTCGTGCTCGACGAGCCCTTCGTGGGGCTCGATCCGGTCGCCCGCCACGACCTCGTCGAATTGGTTCGCGCGTGGGCGACGACCCGCAGCCTGATCGTCGCCAGTCATCTGCTTCACGAGGTGGAGGCGCTCGATGCGGGCCTCGCCGTGATCCTCGGCGGCCGGCTCGTCGCCAGCGGCACCCCCGCCGAGATTCGCGGCCTTGTCGACTCAATGCCCGCGGAGGTGAAGGTGCGGTGCCGGGTGCCGCGGCGGTTTGCGGAGATCGCCTGCGGGATCGACGGCGTGGAGGGCGTGAGGATCGAAGATGGCCTGGTGGTGGTGGCCACCCGGCAGCCCGCGGCGGTGTTTGAGCAGGCGCTGCCGCAGGCCGTGGACGAACGGCTCGGGGTGAGTGAGGTCGTGCCCGCCGACCGCTCGCTCGAGGGCATCTTCGGCCAGCTCGTGCGGCTCCACCGCGGGGTGAAGGCATGACCACGATGTCGCCCAGCGACGAGCGAAACCTGCCGGGGCCGCTGGCGGCCGCGGTGTCGGGCGTGTGGACGGTGGCGGCATTCCAGCTCCGGCGGCTGATCACGAGGCCACGCCTGGCGATGGCCGCCATCGGTGCCGTGTTTCCGGCAGCCGTGATGGTCGCCGCTGATCGCGCCGCCCGTGGCCGGCTCGATGGCGACCTCACGGTGGCCATGCTGTACGCCCTCATCCCCGAGGCTGTCTGCGTGCTCGGCCTGCTGGTCACGATGTGCCCCGCCGTGGCCGACGAACTGGAGCGGGGAACCTGGGTGCACGTGGCGGTGCGTCCCGGTGGCCGGCGGTCGCTCCTGCTGGGAACCTACGTGGCCGCCGTGATCTGGACGTCGGCGGTGGCGGTCGTGGCCACGCTCATCGCGCTTGCCGTGGCCCCGGTGGGCGATCCCTGGTCTATCGGCCGAATCCTCGTGGCCCTGGTGGCCGTGTCGTGCGTGGGCCGGGCCGCGCTCTTCGCGCTGCCCGCCGTGATCATGCCGAAGCGGGCCCTCGTGGCGAGCGTGGGCGTGGCCCTCGTCGTCGAATACCTCGCGGGCGTGATTCCGGCGGTGGTCAATCAGGCGACGGTGAGCCTGAGGCTCCGCAGCCTGCTCGTGGCCTGGATGGGCTGGGAGCGGAAGCTGCCCACCGAGGTGCAGTTGCTCGTCGATCCGCAGCCGGCGTGGGTGCACCTGCTCGCCGTCGGCATGCTCGTGGCCGTGCTGCTCACGGTGGCTGTCGTGATCCTCGAGCGGCGGCAGTTCCCGCCGAGCGACGAGGTGTGATCGCTCCCGTAGCCGCAGGTTGGTAACTGCTCCGCCCCACGCCTCACGGCGTTGGGCTTGGACGAGGCACAGGAAGCCGACCGGCCGTAAGGCCGCGGGCGCATCACGCTGGACACAGCGTCTGATTGCGGTTCTCCCCACGCCTCACGGCGTTGGGCTTGTACGGAAACTTCGAGCCGACCGGCCGGAAAGCCGCGGACCCCCGCTGATTCCTTTGCGGCACCTACGCCTCGCCGCGGCGACGGGCGAGGGCGAGGCGGCAGACCTCGGCGACCCGCGGCGCGGCGGCCTCGTCGAACGGCCAGATCTCGAGGCGCGACCGCGTCTCAGCGTCGTCGCCCAGCCAGTTCGCGAGCGTGGCCGCCACGGCATCGTCGGCCGTGACGATGCGGTCGCTCGACCCGAGCGCCGAAAGCACGAGCCGCTTGAGCGACGGGCGGTCTGCGGCCGCCTCAAGGTCCGCCATCGACACGTGCACCACCACCGGTGCGCCCGTCTCCACGGCGAGGTCGGCAAGGATCCCGGCATGGAGCACGAAGATCGCGTCGGGGAAGATGGCGTCGGCCGCCTCCGCGACCATCTGTCGCGCCGTCTCGCGGGCGAGCCCAAGCACCCGCGACGGCACGTGGGCGGTCGTCCGCAGGAAGGCTTCGGGGCTGCCATCGCGGACGGCTGCCAGGAATTCGCGGGATGCCGCAGCGACGTCGTGGAGGTGGATGCCGTGCATGCCGGGCGGCTGCTCCTCGAACGCATTGACCGTGGAGGGGCCGCAGACAGCGACCGTGCAGCCGGTCGCCTCGAGCGACGTGCGAAGCGCGTGGATCCGCGTATGCGGGGGATCGCAGCAGCCGTGATCGACGAGGAGGATGCGCATGCCGCCGTCACCCGCCGAACCGGCGGCGTCAGGTTCAGATCCAGTGCTGCCAACGGGCGATCGCCAGGCAGACGGCCGTCCATGCCGCGGCCGCCCAGTCGTCCGCCATGATCCCGAGCCCCGCGGGGAGTCTCTCCAACTGCCGGCAGGGAAACGGCTTGCCGATGTCGAAGATCCGCAGCAGCACGAACGCGACCGCGAGGAGTTGGGGCGTGCGGGCGAACGGCGGCACCGCCAGCAGGGCCAGCGGCATGCTGGCCACCTCGTCGAGCACGATCGCCCCCGGATCCTTGCGGCCCATCAGGGCGGCGGCACGCGAGCAGACGGGGATGCCGGCGAGGCAGATGCCGACCACGATTCCAACCTCGACGAAGTGCGTCATGACCGGCTCGCCCGCGGCGACCCGGTCAGATAGCCAGCCGATTGCAAGCGTGAGCGGCAGCCCGAGCAGCGCCCCGAACGTGCCGGGGGCGAACGGGACGCGGCCCACGCCGAAGGCCGTCGCCAGAAAGACCGTCGGCGCGAACCACGGCACACCGGCCATGGCCTTGGGGGAACCGCCTGATTCAGCCGAGTCGGGCATGCCGACATCGTACCGTGCCGGCGAGGTCGGTATGATTCCCCGACCAGTCCGGTCCGCCAGCCTCACGACGTTGCGATGGATTCCGTCCCCCTTGCCAACCCCGCCGCCATTGGCCCGCTTGCGCTGGTCGAGTATCCGCATCCGGCCCTGCTGCGGCGGGCCAGCCCCGTCACCCGCCTCGACGTGGGCCTCCGCGACGCCGCAGCGCGGATGTTCGACATCATGTACGAGGCCCAGGGCATCGGCCTGGCCGCTCCCCAGGTGGCGCTTCCCTATCGGCTGTTCGTCGTCAACTGTGCGGGCCGCCGCGGCGACGGTGAGGAGCACGTCTTCATCAACCCGGTGCTCTCGCGGCCGCGGGGCACGGCGGTGCAGGAGGAGGGTTGCCTGTCGCTGCCGGGCGTGAGGATGGACGTCCGCCGGCCGCAGAAGATCGTGGTGGACGCATTCTCCCTGGAGGGCGAACCGATCCGCATGGATCTCGACGGACTGCTCTCGCGGGTCGTGCAGCACGAGTTTGATCATCTCGAGGGTCGCCTGTTCACGGACCGTCTCCCCGAGGCGGCCGCGATCGAGGTACGGCGCGACCTCGAGACGTTTCGCGAGGTCTTCTTCGGCAGGCAGTCGCGGGGCGAACTGCCCGGCAACGAGCAGCTGCTTGCCGAACTCGATCGCCTCGAGGCAGCCCGCTGCTGACGCCCCGTGATTCCTTCGTGGGGCTGATCTGGTGACACCGCTTCGCATCGTCGTGATGGGCACCGGGCCGTTCGCGGTGCCGATGTTTCGCGGTCTGCTGCAGTCGCCGCACGAGATCGTGGCGGTGGTGACGCGGCCGGACCACGCCCCGCCGGGCCGCCGGCCGCCGCCGAATCCGATGCGCGAGGCGGCGACCGCCGCCGGCCTCGGCATGCTCGCTCCTGAGCGGGCCAACGACCCGACGGTGATCGCGTCGCTGGCGGCGCTTCGGCCCGACCTGTTCGTGGTGTGCGACTACGGGCAGATCCTCTCGCGCGATCTCCTTGGTGTACCGCCGCTCGGCGGGATCAACCTCCACGGGTCGCTGCTGCCGCGGCACCGCGGCGCGGCACCCGTGCAGTGGGCGATTCGAGAAGGAGATGCGATGAGCGGCGTGAGCGTGATTCACATGACGCCGGCGCTCGACGCGGGCAACGTGATCGTGGCCCGCTCGACTCCGGTGGGGCCGCGGGAGACGGCGGCGGAACTCGAGCCCAGGCTCGCCGAACTTGGCGCGGGAGCCGTCATCGACGCGGTGGAGCGAATGCAGGCTGCGGTGGCTGCGACCGGCACGGTGGCTGGCATCGGCATGCCTCAGGACGCCGCGAAGGCCACGCGAGCTCCCCGCCTCTCGAAGCAGGACGGCCTCGTGGACTGGTCGCTGCCTGCCAGCGCGCTCGAACGGCTGCGGCGGGCGCTGGAACCGTGGCCGCGGCTGACCACGTTTTTTGCGAGAGGCGACGGCCAGCGGCAGCGGCTCGTGCTGGACGACGTGGAGGTGGCGACGCATCCGGAGGCCGCCACAGCCATGCCAGGCACCGTGCTCGACACATCGAGCGGCAGGATCGTGGTGGCCACAGGCGGCGGGACGGCGCTGGCGATCACGCGGGTTGTGCCCGAGGGTCGCCGTGCGATGCCGGCAGCCGACTATCTCCGCGGCAGCCCGCTCCTGCCGGGGGCCGTGCTGGGGTGAATCCGGTCGGCGTATGCCATTGCCGTACAAGCCCAACGCCGTGAGGCGTGGGGCGAACCGCAATCAGACGCTGCGTCCA